>CALERM010000162.1 GCA_937907715.1 uncultured Clostridia bacterium | reverse complement strand
CACTCTGCATGGTCCGAGTGACTAGATTCGAACTAGCGGCCTCTTGAACCCCATTCAAGCGCGATACCAAACTTCGCCACACCCGGAAATGAACTGTATTTCTTTCAGCCCATATATAATAGCATATTGCGGCGGGTTTTGCAAGTGCTTTTTTTGAAAAATCTGAAATTTTTGCGGCGTGCCTGCTTCCCTTCTGTGTCTGCCTGTCACGAACGTTCCAGAAAGTCCTTCAAAAACCGCACCAGTTCTATCCGCGTACCCACGCCGCAGGTCTTTTCCATCTTGCGGATGCGGTACTTGACGGCGGTTTCGGAGATAAAGCTCTTTTCCGTCATCTGCGCATAGGAATCCCCGCTTAAAAGCTGCTGAATGAGCGCCATGTCAATCTCGTCGCACTGCTGAAACAGCGTCTCCAGCCGCGCGAGATTGGAGATTTCCGGGTCCTCAAAGAAGCGGTTTTCCAGTACCGGGTCCCCCGTCTCGTCTCCGGCGGATGCCGGCAGCGGGCGATTCTCCGTTGTTTCGCGGATATTGAGCTGGCAGTGCAGCTGAATATTGACAGTTGAAATGCTGGGATTTTTCTCAATCAGCGAGCTGATGGAAAGCGCCGCCCGCCCGAATTCCTCATAGCCGTCGGAAATCGACGTAATCGACGGGCGCATGAGCTGCGAGAGCGCCATATTGCCGTAGCTGATCAGATAGAGCTTTTTCGGAATCGGATAGCCGTCCTGCTGGAGCCGGCGCACGAGGCTGATTGCCGCATAGTCGCTGGCGCAGATCACGCTGTCGTAGTTTTCAATCACCGCGCGAAAGCGCTCATACAGCTCCTCAAACGAATCTCCGCAGACAAACACGTCGTCCGGCTTTCCCGTCAGAAGCGCGAAGCACTCCGCGCGCCACGGGTCGGACGCTGCCAGCGGATTGACCCCGTAAAGCGCCAGCCGGTCTTTTCCGAGCGCATGCAGATACTGCACCGCCAGCTGCATCGAGCCCTGAATATCCATCATGACCGAGCTGAACGGAAACGGCGAGGCGCCCGGCTGACGGTTGGTCATGACGATGGGATGCAGCCCAACCGTGCGCGCCTTTTCTGCCATCGTGTTCACCCAGCTGCTGGTCGCGCCGATCAGCAGCACGCAGCCGGATTCCGAAGGCTTTTCCTCCAGATTTGTCAGCTGCATGATTTCCGTGCGCTTTTTGCGTGCTTCTTCGTTCAGACCGCGCAGCAGGCGCTGGCACCAGGGATACGGAAAAAACTTTTCTTCCAGCAGCGTATAGGTCATGCGCGGCGCCTCCTTCGACGAAAAAAGTTCGGATGTCATATCAATTGTATTATACCGGCTGCCGGGAACGAAGTCAATTGTGCGCCGGACGCTGCCTCCAGACTAATTTTGTTTCAGAAACCCCCCAAATCTTTGTCTTTCCAGCGCGGCATTTTTTGTTCATAATAGAGATGCTCCAAGAGGAGCAGATTTGAAGTCATGAAATCTTGAATTCCGTATCTGGAGGGTTCAACTATGAATAAAGCATCCATCCGTGTCGAATCGCTCGTGATTCCGACCTACCCGGAGCCTGCAAAGGAAGAAATGCCGCTGTTCGCGGAATACCGTGTCCATCAGCGTTCCACCGGCAGACCCTATCCCAACAAGGCAACGCTCGACGTCGACCGCCAGCACCGGCAGGACAAGACCTACACAGTGGTCCACATGGAAAATGAATATCTGGACGTGCTGATCATGCCGGAAATCGGCGGCAAGATCTATGCGGCAAAGGACAAGACGACCGGCTATGACTTTTTCTACCGGCAGCATGTGGTAAAGCCCGGTCTGATCGGCGCATTCGGCTCATGGGTATCGGGCGGCGTCGAATTCAACTGGCCGTTCCATCACCGTCCGTCGAGCTTCCTGCCGTGTGACTACGCGCTGGAGGCGTGCGAAGACGGCAGCGTCGTCTGCTGGCTTTCTGAGCATGACCCGATTGACCGCATGAAGGGCATGGTCGGCGTGGTGCTGCGCCCGGGCGCAACGTATCTGGAAACGCGCGTCAAGCTCTGCAACCGGACCGAGACGACGAAGTCGTTCCTCTGGTGGGAAAATGCGGCGGTGCCTGTCAACGAGCAGTACCAGATTTTCTTCCCGAAGGATGTTACTTATGTAAACTTCCATTACCTTGATTCGCGCATCTCCTACCCCATTGCGGGCGACGCGACCTACAACGGCATCGACATGAGGACTGCGCGCGATATCTCCATGCATAAAAACACGCACGACGCCACATCCTACTTTGCCTGCGCGTCGAAATACGATTTCTTCGGCGGCTACGATCATGGCAAGCAGTGCGGCGTGGTCCACATCGCGGACCATCATATCTCGCCGGGTAAAAAAATGTTTACCTGGGGATATCATCAGCTCGCGAAGAACTGGGAAAACACACTGACCGACACCGACGGACAGTATGCCGAGCTGATGGCAGGTTCCTACACTGACAACCAGCCGAACTTCTCATGGCTGGAACCGTATGAGACAAAGGAGTTTTCGCAGTACTGGTATCCGATTTCAAAAATTGGTGTCCCCGACTACGCGAACCTCCGCTGCGCGCTGGCGCTGCGCGACGATCAGATTCTCATCGAGCCGACTGAAACGCTCGGTAAGGCGCACGTTGAGGTGCGCGCGGACGGCAAGGTCCTGCTTGGTACGACCATTGCGCTGAACGCTGCAGAGCCGGTTTCAATTGCCTGGCAGAGACCGGACGCATTCGTGACCATTACCATCACGGCAAGCGGCAAGGTCATCGCCTCCTATACCGAGGAAAAGCCTGACAACCTCAAAAAGCCGCCCGTCAAGGACCCAATGCCGCTGGCAGCCGAGGTGCAGTCGGCAGACGAGCTTTACATGGCAGGGCTTCACGTCGAGCAGTACCGCGACCCTGCGGTCATGCCGGACGCTTACTTCCTGGAAGGGCTCAAGCGCGACCCGCAGCACGCCGGGTGCCTGCTCGGCATGGCGGCATACTGCTACCGGATGGCACGGTTTTCCGAGGCAGAACGATACGCCAGACGCGCCGTCAAACGCCTGACGAAGTTCAATGCCCGAATCCCTAATGGCGATGCATATTATCAGCTGGCGCTCATCCTGGAGGCACAGGGAAAGACCGACGAGGCATATGACTACTACCGCCAGGCAGCATGGGTCGGCTCGAGCGTTTCCAAAGCAATGACGCGCGCGGCATGCATCGATCTGGCGCGCGGTGATTATGAAGAGGCAATCGCGCATGCAAAGCAGGTCCTGACCCACGACGCCAAAAACCCGCTTGCCCCCGTTGTCCTTGCGCTTTCCTACCGCGCACTGGGCGAGAACGAAAAAGCGGATGCCGTCATCGAAGAAGGCAGGCAGGACGACTGTTTCCATATGCTGCTGCGATGGCTCTCTGGCATGAGCGAGGCGCATTTCTTCTCCAAAATGGATGCCGAGCCTGCGCAGACGACGCTCGATATGGCGTTTGACCTTCTGTCCATGGGGCAAGCGGCGCAGACAGAAAAGCTTCTGACCGCCTTTGACGCGCACTGCGGGCATACGGTCATGACCGCGCTGACGCTCGCCTATGCGCTGCATTTGCAGGGCAAGCCGGAAGACGGCGCATTCGCCAGCGCGGAAACAGCGCCTGTCGGAGATACCTTCCCCGTGCGTCTCGGTGAGATTGCCGTTTTGCAGCATGCGCTTTCCTCCGGTGTGAAGCGCGCGGCGTTCCTGCTCGGCTGCGAGTACTATGACAAGCGGCAGTACGAGCTTGCAGGCAAGCTCTTCGAGCAGTCGACCCGCGACGAGCCGGACAATTACATGACCTGGCGTTCTCTCGCAATCGCCTGCTTCTCGCACCTGAATCGCGCGGCGGAGGCAATGCCGCTCATGCAGAAGGCGCTTTCCATGACAGACTCGGAGGAGGTCCTCTATGAGACCGTGATCCTCATGGACCAGCAGAACGCTGCGCCGGCGGATAAAATTGCGCTGCTTGCGCCAAGAGCTGCCTCCATGCACCGCGACGATCTGTTTGTCGAGCTGGCGAAGGCGTATAATCAGGCGCGGCAGCCGGAAAAGGCGCGCGAAATGCTGCTCGGTCATGTCTTTACTGCCTGCGAGGGCGGCGAACATGCCATTGCCGACCAGTACATGTACTCCTTCTTCCAGCAGGGCATGCAGGCGAAAGCAGCCGGTGATTTCGAAGCCGCACTTTCCATCTTCCGCCAGGCGCTGACGCTTCCTGCGTCGCTCGGCGCCGGTATCTGGAACCGGTGCAAGTATGTGCCGTACCAGTACCAGATTGCGGTCTGCCTCGAAAAGCTCGGCAGGAAGGCGGAGGCTGACGAAATCTTCCGTGAGATTCTCGATATCGAGATTGAATTTTTCAGCAAGATGCACCTGCGGGAGCTTCCCTGGTATCAGGCGCTCTCGGCGGAGCACCTGGGCTTGCAGCAGAAGGCGTGGAACCTGATGGGCACGGCGAAGCGCGTCTGGACCGAGGAGCTTGACAAGGTCGACAACGGCTTCTTTGCAACAACGCCGTTCTTCATCTCCTTTGCCCAGCCGGCAAGCGAGCTGCGCAAGGCATACTACGGCTACCTTCTGGGGCTCGTCAGCCTCTACGAGGGCGAAAACGAGCAGGCGGCAGAATGGTTCCGCGCATCCTCTGCGCGCAATTCCGACAACATGTTCTGCCAGTACTTCAAAAACGCCTTGACCGATCAGGGCTTCTAACACAAAAAACGGGCGGCGCAGAGCGCCGCCCGTCCCCCATTTCATTCTGGAAAGGAAGATTTGCCATGCTTCTGTCCTGCGGCGGCTGGCGCGCCGAAATTGCGCCGGAGCAGGGCGCGAACATCATCTGCCTGCAAGACGCCGGAACGGACGTTCTTGCGCCGCTGCGCGCGTCTAACGAGGACCCGTTTTTGGTCGGCAGTCCCCTGCTCTTCCCGGCGAACCGGACGGCGGGCGGAAAATTCCGCTTTGAAGGCGAGGACTATACGCTTTTCGTCAACGAGCAAAAAAGCGGTGCGTGCCTGCACGGGCTTCTCCATGACGCGCCGTTTTCTGTTCTGGGCCAAACGCAGAACTCGGTTCGTCTGGCATATCAGAACGTGGGGGAGCTTTACCCGTTCCCCTTCCGCATGGAGGTTCTCTATACGCTTACGGCGGAGGGGCTGGAGTCCCAATACCGCTTGACGAATCGGTCCGCGTGCGCCATGCCCTACTGCTTCGGGCTTCATACGACGTTCTGTGAGCCGGAGGAATTTTCCGTGCCGCTGGGGCTTTGCCAGCAGCGTGATCTGCAAACCGCACTTCCCACCGGGCAGCTCGCTGCGCTCAGCGCGGAAGAAAATGCGTATTGCACGGGCGCTGTCAGCCGTGGTCATGCCGTCTCCGGCTATTACACCGCGGCGGGCGATACGGCGCGCATCGGTGCTTACCGCTACACGGTCCGCGGCTTTGACCACTGGGTGCTGTATAACGCGCGCGGCAGCGCCGGGATTCTGTGCGTCGAGCCGCAAAGAGGCTGCGTCAACGCGCTGAATCTTCCCAATCCCCCGGTCGTCCAGCCCGGGGAAGCGGCAGTCTTCGAAACACGCATTACGAAGTCAGAATAAACGAAACCTCTCCGTCCGGATACCGGACGGAGAGGTTTTTGCATCGCTTAATCCATAATCACCGGGCGCTTGCCTTCGGCTTCATAAATCCATTGCAGCAGGCGCTTGCGAAGCGCCTGCTTGACCTCGCGGTAATCGGGGTCGTCAATCAGGTTGTGAAGCTCATACGGGTCCTTTTTGAGATCGTACAGGAAATCGTCCGCATATAGATCGCTGTCTGGCTGTGCGCCGCCGTTGATACCGGGCGCGTAGACGGAGTAGGCGTAGGTTTCGGTGCGCAGGCTGCGTCCCACGCGGCTCTCGGAGATCTGCGAGAAGACCTCATTGCGCCGGTCCGGCAGGCGGTGATGGACGACGTCCGCCAGATCTTCGCCGATCATTCCATCGCCGACAGTCACGCCCGCGATGGACAGAATTGTTTTGGGAAGCCCCGCCGTGCTGACCAGCGCGCGGACGGTCTGCCCGCCCAAAAACTCGCCGCCGCGGATGACCAGCGGCACGCGCAGGCACGCATCGTGCATCGAGCGCTTGTAGTCGTCGTAGCCGTTCAGGTGCGCGTCGAGGTTTCTCGTGCGGAAGTGGCAGCCGTGGTCGGAGGCAAAGATGATGACCGTATCGTCATACAGTCCCTTTTTCTTGAGTACGTCTATGATTCGTCCCAGATTCTCGTCGACCGAGTGGCACTGACCGAGATAGTCCGGGTATTCTTCCCTGTAATTTCCGCCCAGCGCGGCAAGATCGCCCGGAACCGGGTAGGTTTTGTATTTTTCTTTCGAGCCTTCGGGACCTTCAAAATGCGAGTGGTCGTTCTGATGGTGCGGCTCGATGTGAGAAACGGTCATGAAAAAAGGCTTCTCGCCGTCGTACTGCTCGAAAAAGTCGAGGGCAAAATCGGTGATGCAGTCGACGCGGTAGCCCTTGAAGTCGAGGCGGTTGTCGTTCTCGTCAAAGATATACCCGTCGTAGCCGTGGCTGGTAAATTCCAGCACGTCGGACGCGCGCCAGAAGCCGGTGTAGCCGCCGCGCAGCTCCATGGGGATTGCCGTGATCGTGTGGTCGATGGCGGGCTTTTTTTCCAGCTCGCCGTCGCTGGCGAGGTGCCATTTGCCGATATACGCCGTCTCATAGCCCGCCTGCTCCATGAGCTTGCCGAGCGTGGGAATGTTGGTCGGGAGCATGATGTTGTTGCGGAAGCAGCCGGTTTCGGTCGGCCACTTGCCGGACTGGAGCAGTGCCCGGCACGGACCGCAGACCGGCTGCGGGGTGAAGGCGGCGTCAAACTTGACGCCCTCGCGCGCCAGCCGATCGAGGTTCGGCGTGATGTCGAGCGTCTGCCCGAAGCAGCCGCAGGTGTCGGCGCGCTGCTGATCGGAAAAATAGAACAGGATGTTTTTTCTTGCCTGCATGGCTTGCGTCCTTTCAAGTGAAACAGTGGGAGTGTGGGATTGCCCCACACTCCCGAGATTATTTGCTCTAAATTATTCCGGCTTGCGGATTGCGATGTCGTTATAGTTGGTCTGATCCATCATCTCAGCGGGCGTTGCATACTCTGCAGGAAGCTCCGTGCCGTTGATCAGATAGTTGGCGATTGCGGTGCCAGCCTCACGACCGACAACCAGACCGGAGAAGTAAGCGCAGACGCGGACAACAGAGTAGTTGCCGGCATCCCACTGGTTGATCATCTCGTCGCCGCCGAGGTCGATGACGCAGGAGGTCTCGGCAAGACCAGCCTCTTCCAGAGCGGAGCCTGCACCCAGAGCGCCGTTCTCAGACGGAACCATCACGAGCCAGGACTTGATCTGCGGGTTCGCAGTAATGACGGAGGAAGCTGCGTTGTAGGCCAGCTCCATCGTGGTCTCGTAGTCGCCTTCAAAGGTGCGGTCGGACATGGCGTCGCCCAGCTTGTCAGCCCACGCCTGCTTTTCGCCTTCGGTACGCGGCACGCAGGAGGAAACGGTGGACATGGTCATGTACAGAAGACCGGCGGACTCGTCGTCGATCAGACCATTTTCCTTGGCGTAGTCGGCAGCCCATTCACCGGCAGCGTAGCCGATGTTGTAAGCGTCGATGCCGAACCAGGGAGCGATCTTGTTGCCGTCGGCGTCAATCAGACCGTCGTCAACAGCGATGACGGGAACGCCTGCTTCATCGCAGCGCTCGACAACGGAGATGGACATGGTCTGGTCGGGAACGCAGATGACGATAGCGTCCGCCTTGTCGGCGATGGCGTTTTCAACAAGGCTCATGCACTTCTCGGGGTCCATGTCGCAGGACAGATAGTGCCAGGAAACGGTGTAGCCGGCGGGCTCCGCGACTTCCTTCATAGCCGTCTCCAGCGACCAGCCTTCGTTGACGAAATATGCGCCGTCGGACTTGTAGATGCCGTAGATGTTGAGGTCCTTGTCGCCTTCCTCGGCGGCGGGTTCTTCGGCAGCGGCGGGTTCTTCTGCGGTTTCTTCGGTCTTGGTTTCTTCCGTCGTGGTCTCTGCCGCGGCGGGCTCTTCGGCGGTCTCAGTCTGGGATGCGCAGGCAACCAGGCTCAGGACCATCAGAGCTGCAAGAAGCAGTGCGATGAATTTTTTCATTTTTCTTTACCTCCAGTTAAATTTATGTTTTCAGCGGCAATGCGCTGTAAACAACAAAGAATGTACGAAGGGTTTCTTACAGATGCTTCATGGAG
>CALERM010000161.1 GCA_937907715.1 uncultured Clostridia bacterium | reverse complement strand
CATCGCATCGCCGAACGAGAAGAAGCGATACCTTTCCTGCACTGCCACCTGATAGGCGTGCAGGATATTTTCCCGCCCGGCGAGCGCCGAAACAAGCATCACAAGCGTGCTTTCCGGCAGATGGAAGTTCGTGATCAGCGCGTCGAGGGCGCGGAATTTATAACCCGGATAGATGAAAATATCGGTCCAGGCGGACTTTTCGCGGAACGTGCCGTCCGGCTCAACCAGAGACTCCACCGTCCGGCACGAGGTTGTGCCGACGCAGACGATGCGGTGTCCTTCTTTGTGCGTCCGGTTGAGAAGCTCCGCCGTCCCGGCGCTCATCATACAGAACTCGCTGTGCATATGATGGTCTGTGATCTCCTCCGCCTTGACCGGGCGAAACGTGCCGAGCCCCACATGAAGCGTCACATAGGCGAGATTCACGCCCTGCGTTTGCAGCTTTTCCAGAAGCTCCTTCGTGAAATGAAGCCCCGCCGTCGGCGCGGCAGCAGAGCCGTTGGCTCTGGAATAGACGGTCTGATAGCGCTCGGGGTCTCGCAGCTGCTCGTGGATATACGGTGGCAGCGGCATCTGCCCCAGACGCTCCAGCACCTCCAGGAAAATGCCCTTGTAGTGAAACTGCACCAGCTTATTTCCGTCGTCCACCTCGCCGACAACCGTGGCGGTCAGCTCTCCGTCTCCGAAGGAAAGCTCCGTTCCGGTGTGCGTCTTCCGCCCGGGCTTGGTCAGACACTCCCAGACGCCGCCTCCCTTGTCGCGCAGCAAAAGCACCTCGACTGCGCCCATGGTCGGCACGCGATGCCCCAGCAGCCTTGCCGGCAGCACGCGAGAATCGTTCAGCACCAGCGTGTCGCCGGGATGCAGATACTCCGGCAGATCGTAAAAGTGCCGGTGCTCGATTTCGCCCGTGTCCTTGCTCAGAACCATCAGCCGCGAGCCGTCTCTGCGCTCCAGAGGCGTCTGGGCAATGAGTTCTTCGGGCAGATCATAGTAAAAATCATGGGTTTTCAACAAAAGTCCCCTCGCAATTCTCTAGAAACTGTACAGCTTTCACATTGACAGCCAAAGCTGCATATGCTATGATGAACGTGTTCCAAGGCATGGACATACGTCTTTCAGCCGTGAACACTTCGGCACACAGATTTCCACGTGTCGGAGCTTATTATAGTATATCGCGCGGGTACAATCAACCCCAAACTCTGATAGAAATGGAGCGAAAACGTATGAAGAAGTATAAAGTCGGTATCATTGGCGCA
>CALERM010000160.1 GCA_937907715.1 uncultured Clostridia bacterium | reverse complement strand
AGAAGGCGGTCGTCATACCCCGTTCTTCAACAACTATCGTCCGCAGTTCTACTTCAGAACCACCGACGTCACCGGCATCATCAGCCTTCCCGAAGGCGTTGAGATGTGCATGCCTGGCGATAACATCGACATGAACGTCGAGCTGATCACTCCGATCGCTATCGAGAATGGTCTGCGTTTCGCTATCCGTGAAGGTGGTCGTACCGTTGGTTCCGGCGTTGTCATCGCCATCAACGAGGACTAATTCTTAATAGAAAAGAGGATGCTACGGCATCCTCTTTTTTTATTGCGCAGTGCAAGTCGAAATGGGAAGAATTTCAGTTTTCTGTGGAAAAAGCGGCAGAAATATAGTATGATATATGTAACGGAGTTTCGCCCGACCGCATAGAATGTGCCGGAGGTGGTTCGGTGATTCTCAATGTGATTTTCTGCGCGCTCTGGTGCGTGGGGATTCTGACGCTTGTCTGGGGAATTGCAGGCTGGCTGCTGCTGCCGCTTTCCGGGCGGCAGTCGACGGTGCTGTTTCCGGATGGAAGGGACAGCTCGTTGGAGCGGCAGCTGCGGACGAATGCGTGGCTGCGTGCGGCAGGGCTCGAGCGCGGCATGGTCTATGTCGTTTGCGACGGGCTATCCCCGCAGGCGCGGCAGGAGGCGGAGCTTTTTGCGCGGGACAGAGACTATCTTTGCGTTCTGACGTGCGCGCAGCTTTGCGCAATTTTGAAGATGGAGAGAGAACATGACGAGGCAGGAAGAACAGATGATTCGCGGCACGGTGCAGAGCGTGCTGTTTCAGAATCCGGAAAACGGCTATAGCGTTCTGAAGCTCCGTACCGAGGAGGGGGAGCTTGTAACCGTCGTCGGCACGATTCCCATGACGATTGTCGGCGAGCGCCTCGTCATTGCCGGCAGATGGGGACACCACCCGAACCACGGTCCGCAGTTTGAAGCGGAGTTTCTGGAGCGGCTGATGCCGGAGACGAAGGCGGAAATTTTTTCGTTCCTTTCCTCGCGCGCGGTCAAGGGCATCGGCGCGAAAACGGCAGAGAAGATCGTCTCGCGGTTCGGCGCGTCAAGCCTCGATGTTCTGGAAAACGAGCCGGAGCGGCTGACAGAGATCGCGGGTATTACGGAGAAAAAGGCGCGCGAGATGAGCGAGAGCTTCCGCCGTCAGTCCGGCATTCGCAGGCTGATTGAGTTCCTGACGGCGCACAGACTCCCGCCGGAGCTTGCCGTGCGGCTGTACCGGGTTTATGGCGAGCTTGCGACGGACGCGCTGCGGGACGACCCGTATGTGCTGACCGACCCTTATTTTCACGCAGATTTTTCGCTTGTCGATGCCTTTGCACTCGAACTGGACGTTGCGGCGGACGATGAGCGGCGTGTGGAGGCGGGTATTCTCTTTGAGCTTTCCTATAATCTTTCCAACGGACACACCTTTATTCCGCAGCCGAAGCTCTGTGCGGCGACGGCGGCGCTTTTGAATCTGGATACGGAGACGATCGAGGCGGGTCTCACGCGCCTGACCGAGCAGGACCGGCTTGTGGTCGATACAATCGCCGGCTTGCAGGCGTGTTATCTGCCGGAGTTTTATGAGGCGGAGACGTATATTACAGCCCGCCTTCTGCAGATGGCAGAAAAGAAGCTTCCCGAGCCTTCGAATTTGGAACGGCTTCTTTCCTCCATTGAACACGAACAGGAAATCCGCTATGCAAGCTTGCAGCGAGAGGCAATCCGCCGCGCGGCGACGCAGCAGCTTCTGATTGTAACCGGCGGACCCGGCACCGGTAAGACGACGGTCATGTCGGGCATTCTGGCGCTTTTCGATGCGCTGAAAATCAAGACGCAGCTTGCTGCGCCAACCGGTCGGGCGGCAAAACGGCTCTCCGAGGTCACAGGGCGCGAAGCGTCAACCATTCACCGGCTTCTGGAGGCGCAGTTTGACGAAGCAACGGGGCTGATGTCGTTTTACCACGACGAGGAAGAACCATTGAACATTGACGCGATGATCGTCGATGAAACGTCGATGGTCGATTTGCAGCTGATGATGTCTTTGCTGCGCGCCTTGAAGCCCGGCTGCCGCCTGATTCTGGTCGGCGACCCGGACCAGCTTCCCTCGGTCGGCGCCGGAAATGTGTTTTCTGATCTCATTCGCAGCGGACGAATTGCGGCGGTCCGTCTCACCGAGATTTTCCGGCAGGCGCAGGAGAGTCTGATCGTGATGAACGCGCACGCGGTCAACCGCGGCGAGCTTCCCGATCTTTCACGCAAGGACAAGGATTTCTTTTTCATGCGCCGCAGAAGCCCGGAGGCGCTGGTGCAGACCGTGCAGGAGCTGTGCGCGGTGCGTCTTCCGAAGAACATGGGCATCGCATCGTGCGACATTCAGGTCCTTTCGCCGACCCGCAAGGGCGAGACCGGAACGCGGGCGCTCAATCTGGCGCTGCAGGCGGTTCTCAATCCACCGCAGACCGGAAAACGCGAGAAAAAGCACGGAGAATTTTCCTTCCGCGAGGGCGACCGGGTGATGCAAATCCGGAACAATTATGATATAATGTGGAAAAGAAGCGACGGGCTTGGCGCCGGAACCGGCATTTTCAACGGCGATATCGGCACCATTACCCGCATCGACTTTGAAGCCGAGCTGGTGCGCATCGATTTTGACGACCGGCGGGCAGAGTACAGCTTTGACATGCTCTCGGAGCTGGAGCCTGCGTATGCCATGACGGTCCATAAGAGCCAGGGCAGCGAGTACCGCGCGGTGATTTTATCGGCGTTCTCGGGCTCACAGTTGCTTTTGACCCGGAGCGTTCTGTATACGGCAATTACACGCGCCAGAGAGCTTTTTATCATCGTCGGCAACGAAGAGGTAATTGCCGCCATGACGCGCAACGACCGCCAGCAGCGGCGCTACAGCGGGCTCAAGCTTCGGCTGGAACAGGGAGAAGCAGAATGAAGCGCGTGATTTCATGGCTGCTGGATCTGCTCTATCCGCCGAAGTGCGTGATTTGCAGGCGGCTTCTCGCAGGCGGCGAGACGGAAATCTGCGCGGACTGTCTGGAAGCGCTTCCGAATTTTGAAGGACCGGCGCCGCAGGTCGGCGGCTGCGACGAGCTGTGCGTGACGCTCTTTTATGAGGGCGCGGTGCGGGAGTCTTTTCTGCGCTTCAAATTCTCCGGGCGCGACTTTTACGCGGATCTCTATGGAAAATGGATGGCTGGCACGATCCGGGACCGGCTCGGAGGCAGCTTCGACGGTATCTGCTGGGTGCCGGTGAGCAAAAAGCGCCGCCGCGCGAGAGGCTACGATCAATCGGAGCTGCTGGCGCGGGTGATTGCAAAGAAGCTTTCGCTTCCGCTTTTCCCGGCGCTTCAAAAGCACGCCGAGCGCGGACCGCAGTCGCACATCAAAGATGCTGTGCAGCGCCGCACCAACGCCTCCGGCGCGTTTTCCGTGCTGCCAGGCGCGAATGTTTCCGGAAAGACGCTTCTTCTGATTGACGATATTGTGACGACCGGCGCGACGCTCTCGGAGTGCTGCCGGGTCCTCAAAGGTGCGGGCGCGGCGCGCGTTGCTTGTGCGGCGTTTGCTTCCCCGCGGAATGAAAACGAAAGGTGAGACCCCATGAAGCTTTCAAGAGACATCGGTATCGATCTGGGTACCGCGAATATTCTGGTTTACGAGGAAGGAAAGGGCATTGTTCTGCGCGAGCCGTCGGTTGTCGCCGTGGACAAGAACACCGGCAAGGTGCTGCAGGTCGGCGCGGCGGCGAGAAACATGCTCGGAAGAACGCCGGGCAATATCGTCGCGGTGCGTCCGCTGCGAGACGGCGTCATTTCCGACTATGAGATGACCGAAAAAATGCTCGACCAGTTCCTCAAGAAAATCAGCAAATTTTCCCTGATCAAGCCCCGCGTGATCGTCTGCGTGCCGTCCGGCGTGACAGAGGTCGAAGAGCGCGCGGTCATTCAGGCGACGATGGAGGCGGGCGCGCGCCGCGTGTATCTGATTGAAGAGCCGTATGCTGCGGCGCTGGGTGCGAAGCTCGATATCACGGGTCCGGACGGACATATGGTGGTCGATATCGGCGGCGGCACGACGGATATTGCGGTTTTGTCTCTGGGCGGCATTGCAACGTCTTCCTCCATCAAAATCGCGGGCGATACGTTCGACGAGGCGGTTGCTGCGTTCATGCGCAAGCGCTACGGCATGGTCATCGGACTGAACACCGCCGAAGAGGTCAAAATCACCATCGGCTGCGTGTACGACCGCCCGGAGGAGGTCAGCATGCTCGTGAAAGGGCGCGATCTCAAGACGGGGCTTCCCAAGGAGGAAATGGTCTCGTCGACCGAGCTGATGGAGGCGTTCAAGCGCCCGGCGCGGCAGATTGTTGACGAGGTGCTGGCGGTGCTGGAAATGAGTTCTCCCGAGCTGGTTGCGGATATTGCGCGCAACGGCATCGTCCTCACCGGCGGCGGCAGCCAGCTCTACGGCTTTGATTTCCTGATTTCCGAGCGGACCGAGATTGCCTGCACGATTGCAGACGACCCGGACTCCTGCGTGGCGCTCGGCTGCGGCAAGAGCCTCGAGTGGATCAACTCCATGCAGGAGGGCACGATCAACCTCGCGCGCCGCAAGCTCATGAAGGAAGGCTAAGCTCTGTCAAAAAAGCTGACGCTGAGGAAGCGGTAAAAAACCCGGCGGCTGCACTTGCAGCCGCCGGGTTTGCGATTCTGATCAGATTAAAAAACAAGCGCGTACAAAACGGCGAAGACCAGCGTCGGCAGCAGGTTGGCAACCTTGATCTTCTTGCCCCAGACGAGGTTCAAGCCTACGCAGAAGATCATCACCGAGCCGGTATATGACAGGTTCGCAATTGCCGCGTCCGTGAAAACGGGGGCAAGCACGCGAGACAGAAGCGTCACGCTGCCCTGCAAAAGTGCGACCGGAATTGCCGAGAAGATGCAGCCCTTGCCCATGGAAGCGGTCATAACGAGGATAATTACGGCGTCCAGCGCGGCTTTGGCGCAAAGAAGCGAAGCGTCGCCGAGCAGCCCGTCCTGAATCGAGCCGACAATCGCCATCGCGCCGATGCAGACCGTGAGCGAGGCGTGGATGAAGGCGGAGAGAAAACCGGTGTCCGATTCGTTGTGCGTCTTTTTGCGCAGCCATGCGCCAAAGCGCTCGAACGCGCCCTCAATGTCCAGAAGCTCTCCGACAATGCTTCCCAGTACGAAGCAGATGATCAGCATCATGCTGCCGCCGGTTTCCAGCGCACCGTCCGTAACCTTAAGCATGTGCTGCATCGTGCCGCCGATGCCGATGAACAGCACACAGACGCTGCTTGCCTTGAGAAGCGTATCTTCCATGCTCTTCGTGAGCAGATTTTTGAACAGCAGCCCCAGAAGACCGCCTACGACAATTGCGGCTGTGTTGATGATGGTCCCAAGTCCCGGCATAACAGTACTCCTTCCGTGTTTTACACGCGCACCATCATACCGCGCTTTTTCACGGAAATCAAGACACAAAACAGCACGCCCCGCAATTTTGCAGGGCGTGCGCCAACTTTTATGGGTGCGTTATGTGCTGCCGTGCTGGTCTGCGTGGGCGCAGATGGCGCGGTAGCTCTGCTCGCTCAAGTCATGCTCCATCTTGCAGGCGTCCGCCTCGGCGGTAATTTCATCGACGCCGAGATTGATCAGGAATTTTGTCAGCGTTTTATGGCGGTCGAGCATGCTCGAAGCAATCTGCATGCCACTCTCGGACAGAGTAATCAAACCGTCCTTGTCCATCGTGATATAGCCGTTTTCCTTGAGCCGCTTCGTGGTGTAGGTGACGCTGGGCTTTGTGACGCCGAGGAATTCGGCAATGTCGATCGAGCGAATGTAGCCGTGCCGTTTCTGCATCATCAGCATCGCTTCAAGGTAGTCTTCTGCTGCGCGCAGAATTTTCATAGCAGGATACCAACTTTCTTTCTGAAGATAGTTATAAGTTAACACACTTGAACCGAAAAAGCAAGCGAAGATACGGCACGCAATTGTAAATTTTCGTCAGACAATGCAAATCCGGCGTTGGAACGCCGCGCGTGTCTGTGCTATCTGCGTAAAACTGACCCTGGAAAAGAGAATAAAAATGGCAATATTAAAAATGCCAGATATCTGTTATGATACTGCGGAAGGGAGAGAACGGGTTATGCAGCAGCAAACTTTACACAACCGGCAGAAAAAGCTTGCCGTGATCAATGATTTCTGCGGCTTTGGCAGATGCTCCATTGCGGTGGCGCTGCCGATCATTTCGGCAATGCACATCCAGTGCTGCCCGCTGCCGACTGCGATTTTTTCCGATCACACCGGCTTCGAGAGCTTCTTCTGCGAGGATTTTACGGAGCATATGCCGGCGTACAGCCGCGAGTGGGAAAAGCTCGGCTTGACCTTTGACGGCGTTGCAACCGGCTTTCTCGGCTCAGCGCGGCAGATCGATATCGTCAAGGATTTTCTCAAGCGCTTCAAAACAGAGAGAACCAGAGTGCTGGTTGACCCCGTGATGGGGGACTACGGAAAGCTCTATCCGACCTATACGCAGGAGCTTGCCGGGCGCATGCACGAGCTGCTGCGCTTTGCAGATCTGCTGACCCCGAATCTGACCGAGGCATGTATTCTGGCAAAGGAACCCTACCGCGAGGATTTTTCCGAACAGGAGCTGACGGCGCTCTGCGCGCGTCTGGCAGAGGATGGACCGCAGGAGATCGTCATTTCCGGCATTCATCTGGGAGACGACTTGGGGAACTTCGTCTTTTCCGGCGGGAAAACGACCATGGTCTGCGCGCACCGCGTGGGCGGCTATCGCTCGGGCACGGGCGATGTGTTCGGCGCGATTCTGGCGGCGGATCTGGTAAACAGCGTGCCGCTGGAGCAGTCGGTCCGCAAGGCGGCAGCATTCATCACGAAAACCATTTTGTATACGCAGCAGCTCGGCGTTCCGGAGACGGACGGCATCTGCTTCGAAGAATATCTGTGGGAACTGGGACAAAATACAAAGGCGGCACCGCGCAATTCGGCAAGCTGATTCGGCGAGAGATTTTTCGCCAAGTCAAGGTTTGAAAAGTACAGGAATACTGTATATATTTCGAACTTTTCAGACCGCAGAATTGGTGGAAAAGATCCGCCGATGCGCGAAGACGCAATTGTGCGGTGTTGCCCAAAGGAAGTGGAAACATGAAAGACAGAACAACAAGACGCATTTGCCTGACGGCGCTGATGGCGGCAATCATCTATGTCTTTACCGCCTACATCCATGTGCCGAGCCATACGGGCTACACGCACGTGGGAGACGGCTTTTTGTATCTGGCGGCAAGCCTTCTTCCAACGCCCTTTGCTGCGGCGGCAGGCGCCATCGGCGCGGGGCTGGCGGATCTGCTCTCCGGCTATGGACTCTGGGCACCCGGCACCGTGATCATCAAGGCGCTGACCGCGTTCTGCTTTACAAACAGGCGGGAGAAGCTTGTGAACAGGCGAAACGTCCTCGGCATTCTTCCGGCGCTGGTACTCTGCGCCGGCGGGTATTATCTCTATGAGGCGCTCATCACCGGAAACTTCACCGCGCCGGCGCTCGGCATTCCGGGGTATCTGATGCAGGTGGCGCTGAGCAGTATCGTGTATCTGGCGCTCGGGTCTGCACTCGATCGTGCGGGCATCAAAAAGAAACTGGGGGAAATCTGATATGGCAATGACAATCACCTATAAGGTCAAAAACGGCATCTATGTGAACATGACCAACCGCTGTCCGTGCGCGTGTACGTTCTGCCTGCGGCAGAATGCGCCGGGTGTCTACGGCTCGGATCCGCTGTGGCTGGACCGGGAGCCGACGGTGGAGGAGGTCGAGCAGTCGCTTTCCAAATGGGACTTAAACAGCATGGACGAGGTCGTCTTCTGCGGCTATGGCGAGCCCACCGAGCGGCTGAAGGATCTGCTGGAGGTCGCCGCGTGGCTCAAGAAGAACTATACCGTGAAGATCCGCATCAATACAAACGGGCTTGCCGATCTGATCTGGGGAACAGATACTGCGCCCTGGCTGGAAGGGAAGATCGACGCGGTCTCCGTGAGCCTCAACGCCATTGACGCAGAGGAATATCTGCGTCTGACACGCTCGAAGTTCGGCATCGGGTCCTATGACGCAATGCTCAAATTCACGCAGGACTGCACGAAATACGTGCCGCTTGTGATGATGACCGTTGTCGATCAGGTCACAACGCCGGAAGAACAGGAATCAGCGCGGAAAATCTGCGAGAAGCTGGGTGCGACCCTTCGCGTCCGCCCCTATGAGAGCTGAAACCCAATAAGGAAAGCGGGCAGACACGGAGGGCGTCTGCCCGCTTTTCTGATCAGCGCCGATTAACTGCTGAGAAGAAAGCGAAGGTTATGAATTTCCGAGAGAGAAGGAAAAGCGCATTTCAAGCTTCCTGAACAGCTCCTGCATGACCTGTTCGGAGATGCCGCGGATGTCGAGCGTTTCGATGAAGGCAAGGACCTGCTGCTGCTCGTCCGAAGGCACGCAATAGGCGCGCAGGCTCATGGTCAGAAAGCGCGAGAGCTTCCTTTCCAGCGTGAAATACAGATCGCACGGGCGCTCCATATACGCGCGCATGATGCCGCTTGAGCCGATGTCCTGCTCATAAAAATCGCATTCGGAATACGAGGGGAGATAGCTCCCGAAAATCTGATGCAGCTCGCTTGCCGTGTGGCGGTAGATATAATCCGCGCTCTGCGGCTGGCGGTAGGCTTCGAGATACACCTCGCGCAGACTTTCGTTCAGCTCGGTGAGCGTGAGCTGAAGACTGGTTTCCAGCGCGTAGACGTAGACCGGCGGCAGGTCGCGCCCGGTTACCTTGCGGGCAATGTTGAACTGGTTGCCGAACATGAACTGGACAAACTCAATGAGCACGCCGTCTTTGGCGTGGAAAATATTCTGAAAGGTACTTGCCGACACATTTGCCGCCTTGAGAATCTCGGCGACGGTTGTGCGCTTGTAGCCCTTTTCCAGAAACAGACGGACACAGGCACTGAGAATCCGCTGTTTCGCGGCGAAGCTTGCCGGCGTGATCGCCACGGCGGACACCCTCTTTCAAGTATTTGCTTGGTATATATACCATAGTATAACATGAAAAACACCGGGACGCAAGAGAGAATCTGTATCCTGAAATGGGGAATGTTGCCGGGCGAGACATATGAAAAGCTGTTTGGCATATATAAAATGATATATGTTTGACGTGCATTTTTTTGAAAAATTGCAGTCTTTTGGCGCAAATGGACGCGAAAGGAATTGACGCAGGAAACACAAACCCACTATAATACAAGGGAAAGCAAACGCCGGCGGCATGTGGCAACGGGTAAGCCCGGCTGCGCGGCAGATCTGGAAAAACGTATTGCTGTGACGATTTTCCCAGATATTGCAAGGGGAGATGCTCCCCTGCATGGCTTTTTGCAGCTGGCAGGATTGGGGTTTCCTGCGCGCGGATGTTTTTACTCCTTCTTTTTTCGATCTTCTGTTTATTTGTGTCGTGCGGTCCGCAGCGTCCTCATCCCTTCCTCCGATCCTGCCAGACGCCCTATTTCAAAATCCACATGTGATCCTCCCCACAAAACTGCGGTCCGGCAGAAGCCGGACCGCAGTTTTTTCGACAATTCCGAACGGAAAACGAAAGTATGGCGGTTTTTTCTAAAATACTGACAAGAAATCGTCAGGCAAACAAAAAATTTGTATTGCTTCACGAAAATTTAACACGCATACTATATATGAGGTCGGAACAACGGACGGCGATTGTCACTTTTCCCTTTTCGGACAAGGCGGCGCTCCACCGCAAAAGGCGGCTCCGACTATCAAACAAAAGGAGACTTTATCATGAAAGACCAGAAATCCCGCAAGCCTGCGTCTGTGGACAACATCTACAAGCTGGATGGCAGAGTCCCGGTTGCAAAGGCAATTCCGTTCGGACTGCAGCATGTGCTGGCAATGTTTGTGGCAAACGTCACGCCGGTCATGCTGATTGCGAGCGTCGCGGTTTACAACGGCGCGGCGTTCACCGCCGTCGACACGGCGCTGCTCATTCAGGCGGCAATGCTGATTGCCGGTATCGGCACGCTCATTCAGCTCTATCCCGTCTGGCGTATCGGCTCGCGTCTGCCGGTCGTGATGGGCTTGAGCCTTACGTTCCTGTCCGCCATGATGACGCTTGCTGCGAAGGATTATGGTCTGATAATTGGCGCGGTACTTGTCGGCGGCTGCATTGAGGGCTTGCTCGGCTTAACGGCAAAATACTGGCGGCGCTTTGTCAGCCCGATTGTTTCGGCGTGCGTCGTGACGACGATCGGCTTCAGCCTGCTCTCGACCGCATTTCGTCTTTTGCAAGCTCGTCGGTCTATCCCACCGGCGCGTGGCAGAACCTGCTGGTTGCGGTCATTACGCTCGCGGCGTGCCTGGTGTATAATTCGCTGGCGAAGGGCTTCTGGAAGCAGCTTTACGTGCTGTTCGGTCTGATTGTGGGCTATGCTGTCTCGCTGTTTTTCGGCATGGTCGATTTTGCGTCCATGAAGGCAACCGTGCAGGAGATGGGCGTCATCGCCCTTCCCAGGCTCTTTGCCTATACGCCGAAGTTTGATCTCGGCGC
>CALERM010000159.1 GCA_937907715.1 uncultured Clostridia bacterium | reverse complement strand
TAAAAGTAGGCATAGTGTTCCTCCTTTCTCAAAATGTTGCTGTTTCCAGCGATGTTATAGTATCCCGGAAATATCCTAAAATATTCCGTTGGGACCAAAAGAAATGCGCTCAGCGGACAAATGCCGCACAGGCAGCGCCGACCGAAATCGCGCAGGCGCGCCCGAGCTCCTTCATGGACGCCGTATGCGTAACCTTCACGCCCGCCTCCCGGCAGGCAAGCTCCAGCGGCTCTGTGAGCGCCGGGTCTGCGTCGTCTGCCAGAATCACTTCCAGCGCGCGCCCCTCGCGAAGCGCCTTTTTCACCTGCTTGATGCCAACGACTCTGCTTTGCTCCATGTGTTCATCCATCGCCGGGCACCCCCATGTGTTTGCGCGGCAAGACTCTCGCGGTCATACCCACGCAAGGATGAATTATAGCAGAATAAACGAATTTCGTCAACAGAATTTGTGTCTCAGAAAAAGAAAATTTTCAATTTTTTCTGCAATTGCAAGGCTTTCGCGCCCCTCGGCACAATCACCAAAGCCATCTGCGCACCTTTGTCCATATCTCACGGATTTCCGCATAGTAAAAGCCTCGCAGAGTTTTGCGCCCGCAGGCGCAAAATAAAATGTAAATCCATGTTATCCGGCGGCTCCGCCGACCGGACTGGACAGCCGTTAGCGGCTTTGCCGCTTACGGATGTCGCGTACTCCTTGCGGGTAAACATACCGCTCGCCTTGCAAGTGTGAGCTTTTTGCGCGGCGCGCAAAAAGCTTGCGCGCAGTCAAGGCGCAATTCTTTTCAAAAAAGAGGATGCCAATAGGCATCCTCTTTTTTGAAGTGTTACATTTTTTCGTCGTCAATCATTTCTTCCGTGACAATCGACTCCGGCGTGATGCCGGGCTCGAAGTCGCGGTATGCCTGAAGTCCTGCGCCGGCAGGAATCAGCTTACCAATGATGACGTTCTCCTTCAGACCGACCAGATGATCGACCTTGCCCTTGATGGCGGCGTCGGTCAGAACCTTCGTCGTCTCCTGGAAGGACGCTGCGGAGAGCCAGGACTCAGTGGCAAGCGAAGCCTTCGTGATGCCCATGAGAATCAGGCTGTCGGTCGCGAGCTTGAGGTCCGTCTCGCCCGCGTCGATACGCGCCTGGACCTCGGCGTTGGCGTCTTCAAACTCGTAGACGTCGATGACCGTGCCGCTCAGAAGCTTCGTGTCGCCTGGTTCTTCCACGCGCACCTTGCGCATCATCTGGCGAATGATAACCTCGATGTGCTTTTCGTTGATGTCGACGCCCTGCTGACGGTAAACCGCCAGAACGCCCTGCGTCAGATAATCCTGCACAGCCTCAACGCCGGAGATGCGCAGCACGTCGTGCGGGTTCAAAGCGCCGTCGGTGATGGGATCGCCCTTCTTCACGTGCTTGCCGTGCTCGACCTTCAGACCCACGGAATACGGAACCTGATACTGCTTGACCTCGCCGTCGTCGGCGGTAATGGTAATGTTTCGAAGCGCCGTCTTGTGAGAATCGTCCACGTCTGCCACGCCGTCGATTTCCGAAATCTGCGCCATCTTCTTCGGCTTTCTCGCCTCAAAGAGCTCTTCGACACGGGGAAGACCCTGGGTGATATCGTCGCCCGCGACGCCGCCGGTGTGGAAGGTACGCATCGTCAGCTGCGTGCCGGGTTCGCCGATGGACTGTGCGGCAATGATGCCGACCGCTTCGCCGGGATTTACCAGCTCGGAGGTAGCGAGGT
>CALERM010000158.1 GCA_937907715.1 uncultured Clostridia bacterium | reverse complement strand
TTCTTTCACACTATCTTCCTTTCCGTAATCGTTACTCTGAAAGGTTTTTCGACAGTCTGAAGACACGCTAGCGCGTGTCTTTTCTTTTTGATGGATTTCCGTTTTATTTCGCCCTGCAGGGCGAAACTCCACAAGGTTTTTGAGAAGATATCGTTTTTTTGCACGTTTAGAGAGGCAGGGTTGCCTTTCGGCGTGCAATTTTTCTGTGCGTGCGCCGTATATATGAAAGGAGGGGGAGAAAAGGCAATGACGGAGGAAGAAAAAACGATTCTTCTCACACGCCACGACGGGCTCTTGCAGCGTCAGGAAGGACGCATCAAGGACCTGGAACGCCGGCAGGACGATCTTGACAAGATGGCAAGCTGCGTTGCCATGCTGGCGCAGCGCCAGGAGGGCATGGACGCGGACATCAAGGAGATCAAAAAGGACGTTGGACAGATGGCACAACGGTCCGGACGCCGGTGGGACATGATTGTGGAAAAAGCGATTGCCGCGATTGCGGGCGCGCTGGTCGGTTTCATTCTGCTGAAGCTGGGACTGGGATAGGAAAGGGAGGAAAAAACATGCAGACATTCATTCGAAAAATCACAAGCAGAAAATTTCTTGCTGCGCTCGCCGGTGTGGCGACGGGACTTGCAATGGTCTTCGGCGTCGATGAGACCGCCATCAGCACCGTCGCGGGCGCGGTGACGACGGTCGCAAGCGTCGTCAGCTATATCCTGTCCGAGGGTATGGTGGATGCGGCTGCCGTCGGGGCGGCGAAGGACAAATGACGAGCGCACACGCCGGAAATTACACGCCGGGACGACTGGAGCCCATACGTTATCTGGTGCTGCACTACACAGCAGGCAGAAACGACTCGGCAGACGGGAATCTTCGCTATTTCCGGGACAACGTCGTCAAGGCGTCCGCACACTATTTTGTGGACGATCTGGGGTGGCTGCAATCGGTCGACGACGAAGACACGGCGTGGAGCGTCGGAACCGCGGGTGTATATGTGCAGAAGCATCCGGACTGCCGGAACGCAAACTCCATCAGCATCGAGCTTTGCTGCCGCTATGCGGCGGGGCAGTATGCGTTTTCCAGGAAAACCATCCGCAACGCGGTAAGGCTGACGCGGCTTCTGATGACGCGCTACGACATCCCGATCGAGAACGTTCTGCGCCATTTTGATGTGGTCAGCAAGCGCTGCCCCGCGCCGTGGGTGGATGACGAGGCGCAGTGGCTGGCATTCCGGAAACTGGCAGAGGAGGAACTGGACATGACAAAGCAGGAGCTTCTGAGCCTTGCCGGAACGGGCGACCATCCGTCCGACTGGGCGCAGGAGGCGGCGCAGTGGGCAAAGCGGACCGGCATTGTCGCGGGCGATGAAAAGGGAAACTTCGGTTGGCAGCAGCCGGTGACCCGTGAGGCGCTCGCGGTGATGCTCCACAGGCTTTCGCAGCTGCAAACGCAGGAAAACTGAATCACATGGGCAGGGACCGGCACGATTTGTGCCGGTCCTTTTCTGCTTGTGGAAGAAAGGAAAATGGAGTTTTTTTGCTGGAAACATTTACACAGCGCGCTTTCTATACTATAATATAATCGCGAAAAAGGATTTTGACGAAAAAAGCAGGAGAGGGCGTTCGCCCGAGAGAGCATATGAAAAGAGGGTTAAGAATCTACTGCGGCGCTTTGGCGTTGGCGCTGCTGCTTAGCGGATGCGCGCAGAGCGTGCCGCAGCAGGAACAGGAGACAGAACCGGTCCTTGCCGCTTCTGCGATTGAGCAGGAGCCTGCGGAGCCGGAATACCGGCTGCACGCGGCATATATGAGCGCACCAAAGGGCTTTTTTGGACCCGATCAGCCGCTCCGGCGCGCGGAGGCTGCACAGCTGGTCTGCAATCTGGCGGCGCTTTCCCCGAAAAACCTGCCGGAAAGCGGTTATGCGGACGTTTCGCCTGATGTCTGGTATTACGGCGCGGTCTGTGCTGCGGCAGCTTATTTTGAAGTGCCGGAGCAGGTTTCGGAGCCGGAGGCGGAAGCGACAGGGAAGCCGGATGAGGCGAATACGGAAGACCCGAATGCGCCGCAGGAGGAACTGGAGCCTGCCTATTTCAGACCCCAGGATGCCACGCTTGCCTATGAGCTGCAAGGAGCGCTCACGCGCGCGCTGGATTTGCCGGATACGGCGCTTCCGGCGGGTATGACCGACATGACGGTGCTTTCGCGTGCGGATGCGGCGGTGCTGGTCAACCGGCTGCTCGGCAGAACGCCGGACCAGGATGCACTGGATACGCTTTGCTACGATCTGCTTCTGGATATGCCGCGCACGGACACGCGGTATGCGGAGGTGATTGAAGCGGTCTTTCCGCACGAGTATCTGGAGGATACAAAGGAGCAGTGGAATCTGCAGACGCTGGCGGCTTCCCCGATGCGCGCGGGCGCGCACACGAAGGACGGACGCGGCTTCGTGGTCGATGAAAGCGGCTGCGTCGTCCGGAAAAACGGGATTTTTACCAGCGGCGGCTGGACGTATCTGTCGGATTCGGACACGGGCTGTATTTTTGCAGACGGCGCGCTTCACCGGACGGACGGGCATGTGGTCCTCTGCTTACGCGGCGGGCAGCTGCTGCAAGACGGCGCACAGGGCGAGTACCTGTTTGACAAAAACGGCTACTACACCACGGGAAGCGAAGAGCTCGACGCGCTTCTCGACGAAGCAATCGCCGCCTGCACGACGCAGGATATGACGCCCGAGCAGATGCTGCGCGCGTGCTATGACTATGTGCGAAGCTATAAGTATCTCGGGCGCAATGCCGCGTTCGGGTCGGACGTCAAGACGCCGCCCTATGAAAAGCTTGTGGAATTTGCGCAGAAGATTCTCACGACCGGAAAGGGCGATTGCTACAACTTTGCCGCGAGCTTCTGTCTGCTCGCCCGACGGCTCGGCTTTGAGGCAGCGTGCATCATCGGAGAGTGCGGCTACGTGTGGAACTGGCGGCCGATTGCCCACGGCTGGGTCGAGATTACGCAGGACGGACAGACGCTTCTATACGACCCGCAGATTGAAAACTACAACATTCGCGCCGGTATCAGCAACGACGACTACGGCGCATACGCCGTGCGCTATGAGACGGCGCACGCCAGATATCTCAAGCATTAAAGCGCAGAAAAGAGGAGAAAGGTTTTGAAAAAGAGCATTGCTATTTTGATGTTGACGCTTTGTCTGGCGCTGCTGTGTGCCTGCGGGGAAACGGCGGAGCCTGCGTCCGAAACACCTGCGCCGGACGCGCAGGAGGTAACGGAGCAGCAGCTTCCGGAGGAAACGCCCGCCGCGCAGCAGGAAGCGACTGCACAGGAGCCGGAGGAAGCGGCAGCGCAGACCGACGATGCGCCCGCGCAGGAGCCGGAGGAAGCGCCCGAGGAGCCGGGTGCATTGGAAACAGCGCTTTCCTTCGTTGATCAGGACGCGGCAGCGCTGATTTCTGCAATCGGAGAGCCGCTGGAAACGCAGTATGAAGCGTCCTGCTCCGGACCCGGCGACGACGGCGTCTGGACCTACGATGGCTTTACGGTCTATACCTATCGGGAAAACGGCGTCGAGACGATTGTCGACGCAGAATAAGAGGGAAATGAAGATGAAAAAAGCAATTGCCTTGCTGCTGGCGCTGACGATCTGCACGGTACTCTGCGCATGCGGAAACCGGCAGAAAACACTGGAAGAAACGGACCTTTCCATGACCGTGAACGGCGTGGAGGTCACGACGAAGAGCAGCGTCGATACCCTTCTGGAGATTTTTGACGGGAAGTATGAAACCGCGGAGGCGGTCTCGTGCGTGTATTCCGGCATGGAGCGCACCTATTCAAATGAAAGCTTTTCCGTGTTTACCTATCCCGGCGATGACGGCGCGGAGCATCTGATGGAAGCCTATGCGCAGGCGAACGTACAGACTGCGCGCGGCATCACCATCGGCAGCAGCCTCAAGGATGTGGAGGACGCCTACGGCTCGGATTATACCCGAAACGGCAATGTTGTGTCCTTCGAGCTTCCCGCCTCCAATGATCAGATGATTCCGGCGGGGATCTACTTTGAACTGAACGACGATATGGTGATTGCCATCGGCATTGTCTGCGAGCATCGCGCGCAGTGAGGAAGCGTTATGCGAAGATTGTTCATTCTGACGCTTGCCGCGTTGCTGCTGGTTCTGGCGGCGTGTGCGCCGAAGCCGTATGAGCCGGCGGGAGAGCCGACGGGCAACGCAGCGCTCGACGATGCGGCGCTGGCGCTTTTACAGGAGCGATGCAGCGCAAAAAACAGCGAACAGGAAAATCTGCGGGCGGTCTATGATTTTATCGCCCACGATATCACCTACCGACCGGGAACGGCGGATACGAGCGGCGACTTTTCGGACGAACTGACCGAGCAGCTCGCGCTGGAGCTTTTACAGAAGCGCAAGGGAAACTGCGACGCGCAGGCGGCGCTGATGGTGGTTTTGCTGCGGCGGATGGGATATGAGGCGCAGCTGGTTCAGGGGACGTTTGTGCGCGAGAAAGGCGCGGAGCCGGTCGACCATGCGTGGGTTTATGCGGTTGTCGGCGGCGAAGGCGTCTACTTTGATCCGCTCTTCGGCGGGAGCTTTGCCGAGCACGCGGAGGATTACTGCATGGCGCCCGCGGCGCTGTTAAAGAAGACGCACCAGTGGGATGAAAATGCGTTACAATGAGGAAGAGCATATGGAAATCCTGAAAAAACTTGCACAGCTTGCCGAAACCGGCCGCACGGCGATTGTCTACGGCGACAAGACGCTTTCCTACCGGGAACTGAACAGCTGGTCCGATGCGTTCGCCGCGTATCTGAAACGAGAAGCGCCGGAGGGGAAAGCGCCGGTGCTGATCTACGGACACAAGGAGCTGGAAATTCCGGCGTGCATGTTCGGAAGCCTCAAGTCAGGGCGCGGCTATGTGCCGGTAGATGTGACATATCCGCCGGAGCGCGTGGCGCAGATTGCAGCGGAGGCAAAGCCGTGCGTGATCGTGGACCTGACAGACACGCTGGAGCTGCCGGGGCTGAACCTTTCGCAGCTGCGGGAGATTCTGGCGCGCACCTGCGCGCCCGCTTCGGAAGAAGACTGGCTGAGACCGGACGAGACGGCGTACATTCTCTTCACCTCCGGCTCGACCGGAAAGCCCAAGGGCGTGCAGATCACGGCGAAGAATCTTGCCGCATTCCATGCGGGGGTGCGTCCGTTTTTTGACGGCATGCAGCCAGACGGCGCATTTCTGAACGAAATTTCCTATTCCTTCGACGTATCCGTCTGCGCGCTCTATGAAGCGCTCGGGCGCGGCATGACGCTCTGGACGGCGGACCGGACGGCGCTGGAAAACCCGAAACTGCTATTTGAAATTCTGCAAAAGGCAAACCTGACCGACTGGGTGTCCACGCCGTCTCTTGCCGAGCTATGCGTGCAGTCGGACCGGTTTTGCGGCGCGCTGATGCCGCAGCTGCGGCAGATGCTGTTCTGCGGCGAGGTGCTGACCAAAAAGCTGACGCAGGAGCTGATGGCGCGTTTTCCGGACGTCCCGATTGTCAATGCTTATGGTCCCACGGAGACGACCGTCCTCGTGACGGGCGCGCGGATGACGGAGCAAATGCTGCAAGCCGATGCGCCGCTTCCCATCGGCTATGCCTTTTCCAACTGCGAGGCGCGCATCTGCGGCGCGGAAGGAACAGTGCTTCCGGAAGGGGAGGCGGGCGAGCTCTGCCTGCTCGGACAGACCGTCAGCCCCGGATATCTGGGACGACCGGACCTCAACGCGCGCGCGTTCTTTGAAGACGGCGGCAGGCGCGGCTACCGCACGGGGGACCTGTGCCGGATGGAAGGCGGGCTGATCTACTATCTCGGAAGACTCGACAATCAGATCAAGCTCAACGGCTTCCGGGTGGAGCTGGAGGACGTGGAAAATAATCTTGTAAAGGTTTCCAATATCGCAAGAGCTGCCGTTCTGGCAGAAATGCAGGACGGGAAGGCGGTCGCGCTGAGCGCCTACGTGATGCTGGAAAAGCCGGACGGCGAGGGGAGCTTACAGCGCGCAAGGCGCATCAAAAAGGAGCTGGGCGAGCTGGTACCGTCTTACATGGTGCCGCGCAGAATCATTGCTGTTGATTCGTTTCCGCTCAACACAAACGGCAAGATTGACAAAAAACAACTGCGCGCGCTGCGCGCAACTTAGGAGGCGGCTATGACTCCCTATTCCGGGCTTGGCTTTTTCTTCGCGCTGGCGCTGGCGCTGCTTCCGGTGGTAGTCCTCGGTCTGCGGGGAAAAAATCTTCGCGTCTGCGGTTCGCTCGTGACGGCGGTGATGCTGCTTTTGATCTTCGACACACCGCGAAAGCTTCTGACGCTGGCACTGTTCTGGCTCTGGCAGCTGGTACTGATTTTTGTGTATCTTCGCGTGCGGAAAAGGTCAGAAAAGCGCTATGTTCTGTGGATTTTTCTGCTTCTGAGCCTGCAGCCGCTGGTTTTCACAAAGCTTTCCGTCTTTGTGCAGGAGCTTTCGGTTTTCTCGATGCTCGGCATCAGCTACGTCTCGTTCCGCGCGGTGCAGATTCTCGTTGAAATTTACGACGGGCACCTGACGAAGCTCTGCCCGCTGGACGTGAGCTATTTTCTGCTGTTCTTTGCGTCGATTCTCTCGGGACCGCTGGACCGGTATCAGCGCTTTTCTGCCGATCTCCAAAAGACAAGAAGTCCGGAAGAATATGAAACGCTTGTAAAGGAAGGACTCTGGCGGCTGGCGACGGGCGCGATTTATAACTTCGTTCTCGGGAATCTGATCTGGCAGTACTGGGTTTCGTGTATGCCAGATACATTATTTGGGACGCTCGGATACATGTACGGCTATACGCTTTTCATGTTCTTCAATTTCGCGGGCTACAGCCGCATGGCAATCGGAACGGCGTATCTGCTCGGCATCGAGCAGCCGGAAAACTTCAACCAGCCCTTCCGGAGCGTCGATATGAAGGATTTCTGGTCCCGGTGGCACATTTCGCTCTCGACCTTCCTGCGCGATTATGTCTATACCCGCTTCTGCATGGCGGCACTGCGCGGCAAATGGTTCAAGGAACGGAGAACGTGCTCCTATCTCGGGTACATTCTGACGATGCTCGTCATGGGACTCTGGCACGGACTGACCGGCGCGTATCTGGTTTACGGCGCGTATCATGGGCTTCTCATGTGCGCCAACGACATTCTCGATACGCGCTGCAAAAAATTCAAGGCGCTCAAAAAAGACCCGCGCGCCAGCTGGTGGCTGCGGCTTTTGACGCTGCATCTGTTCAGCTTCGGACTTTTGATCTTCTCCGGAAGACTGTTTTAGGAGGTAATTAGGATGATCGATCAGGTACTTACCGCAATTTGCGAAATTGCCGGCGCGGACGAGGGCGAGATTGCACCCGACACCGAGCTGTTTGAAGAAGGCATTCTCGACTCGTTCGGGCTGGTGGAGCTGCTGGTGCAGCTGGAGAGTTTCGGACGCAGGCTGGATGTCGCGAACCTCACGCGCGAGGAAATTTCCACGCCCGCAAAGATCGCGGCGCTTCTGGAGTAAACGCGATGCGGAAAGCAATCAAGGCGTTTTTGTGCGTGGCGGCAGCGGTTTTGGGGCTGCTATCGGTGCGGTTGGCGGTCCAAAAGACGATGCCCGCCTACCCAGAGGCGCTGGGAAACACGCTGGATGTGGAGAAAATCACGGGAACGTATCTTGTGAAGGAAGCGGCGGAGCTTCCGGACACGCTGACCATCTTCGGTTCGAGCGAGCTCAAGACCTTCGAGATTCCTACGCATCCGGCAAACTTCTTTGCCGGCAAGCGCGCGGGCTTTCAGGTCAATCTCGTCGGGCGCGGCTCATGCCAGTCGCTGGTCCATGCGATGGCAATCGGCGCATCGGGAAACAGCCTCACGGGTAAGAAAATTGTCCTCATTACTGCGCCGCAGTCGTATGTCGAAGGCGGCATTGCGCCGGACCTGTTTCTGGCAAACTTTTCCGAGCAGCAGCTGCTGACGCTTCTGGCAGATGAAGAGATTCCGGAGGCAACGCGGCAGTATCTTGCCGGGCGCGTGCAGAACCTGATTTCGCAGTATAATGCGCAGAACGGGACGAATCTGGAAACGCACACGGCGGCGGGGCTTCTTTCCAAAGCGTGGGTCGGGGACAACAGTGCTTTGAAAACAGTGCTTTCTCCATACGCGGCGATTTCCAGGTGGCTGCTCGATACGAAGGATCTGGCGGTTTCCGCGCGGCTGATCCGCCGGGGAGGTTTCCCGGCAAACGAGGCAAAGCCCGGGGAGATCGACTGGGCGCAGGAGGAAACACTTGCGCAGGAGACCGCCCAGTCGCAGGCGACGAACAACGATTATTTCATGCTCGACAGCTACTATCAGACCTACGTCGGGCACCGGCTTTCGCAGATGGCAGGGCGGGACGCGGACATTTGCTACGATGTTTCGCCAGAGTATGGCGATCTGCACTGCCTGTTTGAGATCTGCAAGGCAAAAGACATTCAGGCGCTGTTTGTCCATGTGCCGGTGAACGGCAAGTGGAGCGATTATACGGGGCTTTCACAAAGCACGCGGCAGATCTACTATAAAACCGTGCGCGCGATTGCCGCGCAGTATGACAATATCACGATGCTGGATTTGACGCAGGAGGAGTACACGCCGTATTTCCTGTGCGATACGATGCATCTGGGCTGGAAGGGGTGGCTTGCCGTTGACCGGGCGATGGTTGAATTCTGGAACGCGGATGAAACGCGCGATTCTTTCTAAGTGGTATTGGACGGCGCTTTTCTGCGCGCTGACGGCGGCATTGGTCTTTGCCGCGTGGCTTTTGATGGACGCACAGGGCGTCAGCTTTGTTTACAGCGAGTTTTAGCGGAGGGAACTATGAAAAAAATCGGAACACTTTTGGTGCTTGCGCTTGCGCTCAGCCTGCTGCTTTGCGCATGCGGCGAAAAGAAGAACAGCTTTGAGACGGCGCAGCAGATGATCGGAGAAAATCTGACCACGCTGACAGACGCCATCGGCGAACCGAATAACGAAAGCTATGCCTCGTCCTGTCTCGGAGACGGCGAGGACGGCGAGCTTTCCTACGACGGCTTTACGGTTTACACCTACCGCGCACCGGACGGCGCGGAGACGGTCTACGATGTGATCGAACAGAAATAGAAAGGAACCCGGAATGAAACAGAAGCTTCGAAGACTGGCGCTCGGCGTGCTGTTTGGCATGCTGGCGCTTTGCGCGCTTTCTTTGCAGGCGGGCGCAGCGGAAACCGCCTTCACCGATCAGGCGCTCGAAGGCATTTCGCTTCCGAAGGTCCTCGGCTCTGAGACCTTCACCTGGGAGGGTGTGGACTTTCACCGCGTGACGATTCCACGTTATGTGTTGGAGCGCTATGAGACCTCAAGCTATGAGATTCTGCCCGGGCAGTCGGACGAGCGCGTGAAGGAAATCAAAAATGCGCTCTTTTCCAACGACACCTATCCGGACAACGAATTTGTGACCTATACGCAGGTGCGCGCGGGCGAGCCGGTTGAAACGTATTTTGACGCGCATCTTGCGGCGCTTCTGGAGAC
>CALERM010000157.1 GCA_937907715.1 uncultured Clostridia bacterium | reverse complement strand
GACAGTCTGTAATTTGTGCGGCAAAGCCGCACAAATTCTACACTTGCGAGGCGATAAGCATATTTCCGGTCGGCGGAGCCGCCGGATAATATGGCTTTCCATTTTATTTCGCCCTGCGAGGCGAAACTCTGCGAGACTTTTGATCACGGCTTGTGCACATTATCCACAGCTTTCTCCACATTTTGTGCCGCACGCCTGTTTCGTTACAATTTCTTGTGCCGCGCGCCTGTTTCGCGCGTTTTCTCGCCGGATGCTCTGTAAACTGAAGGCAGAAAAACCGCGAGGAGGCGCGTTATGCTCACACAAAAAATGACCGGTCCGTCCGTTCTGCAAACCGGAAAGGTCCTCTTTCTGCCGCTCGGCGCCATCCGTCCGAATCCGGCGCAGCCCAGAAGCGTTTTTGACACGGCAGGTCTGCAGGAGCTTGCCGCCTCCATCCGGCAGTATGGCGTGCTGCAGCCGCTCTCGGTACGCAAAAAGAGCGGCGGCTTTGAGCTGGTCGCGGGCGAACGGCGGCTGCGTGCGGCGGGGCTTGCCGGGCTGCGGGAGGTGCCGTGCCTGCTGGTGTCGGCAGACGATCAGGACGCAGGGCTTCTGGCGCTGGTGGAGAATCTGCAGCGGCGGGATCTGGATTACATCGAGCAGGCACAGGGGCTGGCGCGGCTGATGCAGCAGTACCATCTCACGCAGGAACAGGCGGCGCGCCGCGTCGGAAAAAGCCAGAGCGCCATTGCCAACAAGCTGCGGCTTTTGAAATTGTCCGAGCCGGTGCTCTCGCTGCTCCGGGCGAGCGGTTTATCCGAACGCCACGCGCGGGCGCTTCTGCGCATCGAAGACGAAGCGGCGCAGCTGCGCCTGGTGCGCCTGATTGCAGAAAACGGCTGGACGGTCGCAAAAACCGAGCGCTATATCGACGAGCTGTGCGCGAAATCTTCGCAGAAGGCAAGGCTCGGACACTTCGTTCTGCGCGATATGCGCGTTTTTTTCAACACCATCAACCATCAGTTGGATCTCATCCGCGCCGCCGGTGTCGACGCCGGAACCGAGCAGCAGGAGACCGAGCAGGAAATCGTTCTGACCATCCGAATTCCCAAATCCGCCTGCGTCCGGTAAGGCAAATCCGTCAAGTTTCACAAAGGCACGCCGGACCTGTTTGGACTGCCGCGTTGTGTTGTTTTTATTTTGGGCAAAATAAATGTCCGAAAAAGTTGGGTCTTGTGTGTTTTGCGTAAAATTCTCGAAAAATCCAACAAATTTCAAAAAATGTACCCATATTCAACAATTTATAGTTGCAAAAATCGAACTTTGTGCTATAGTATGTAATTGTCTGAAAATCATATGGCAAACATGCTGGACCGCATCGAGTGACGAAGCGGTCACCACAGGAAAGGGGTACAAAATGTCTCACAAATACGTTTACCTGTTCTCCGAGGGCAACGGACACATGCGCGAGCTGCTCGGCGGCAAGGGCGCGAACCTCGCCGAAATGACCAATCTCGGCATGCCGGTTCCGCAGGGCTTCACCATCACCACCGAAGCCTGCACGCAGTACTACAAGGACGACCGCCAGATCAACAGCGAGATCGAAGCGGAGATCATGCAGTACGTCGAAAAGCTCGAAGAGATGACCGGCAAGAAGTTCGGCGATCTTTACAACCCGCTGCTCGTTTCCGTCCGCTCCGGCGCGCGCGCTTCCATGCCCGGCATGATGGATACGATTCTGAACCTTGGTCTGAACGACGAGGTCGTCGTCGCCTTTGCCAAGAAGACCAACAATCCGCGCTTTGCCTACGACTCCTACCGCCGCTTCATCCAGATGTACTCCGACGTCGTTATGGAAGTCGGCAAGAAGTACTTCGAGCAGCTCATCGACGAGATGAAGGAAGCCAGAGGCGTCACGCTCGACACTGAGCTGACCGCAGACGACCTCAAGGAGCTTGCCGAGAAGTTCAAGGCAGAATATAAGGAAAAGCTCGGCGAGGACTTCCCGCAGGACCCGAAGGTCCAGCTGATGGGCGCCATCAAGGCGGTCTTCCGCTCCTGGGACAACCCCCGCGCAATCTACTACCGCCGCATGAACGACATCCCCTCCGACTGGGGCACTGCCGTCAACGTCCAGTCCATGGTCTTCGGCAACACCGGCGACACCTCCGGCACGGGCGTTGCCTTCACCCGTAACCCGGCGACCGGCGAGAAGAAGCTGTTCGGCGAGTTCCTGATGAACGCACAGGGCGAAGACGTCGTCGCAGGCGTCCGCACCCCGCAGACCATCGACCAGCTGGCGCAGGTCATGCCCGAAGCTTACAAGCAGTTCACCGACATCTGCGCAAAGCTCGAGTATCACTACCGCGACATGCAGGACATGGAGTTCACCATCGAAGACAAGAAGCTCTACATGCTCCAGACCCGTAACGGCAAGCGCACCGCTGCCGCCGCAATGAAGATCGCCTGCGATCTGGTCGACGAGGGCATGATCAGCGAAGAAGAAGCCGTCGCCATGATCGACCCCAAGAGCCTCGACGCGCTGCTGCACCCGACGTTCGACGCAGCCGCTCTCAAGAAGGCAAAGGTCATCGGCACCGGTCTTGCCGCTTCCCCCGGCGCGGCATGCGGCAAGGTCGTCTTCACGGCGGAGACCGCGACCGACTGGGCAAAGGCCGGTCATAAGGTCATTCTGGTCCGTCTGGAGACCAGCCCCGAGGACATCGAGGGCATGCACTACGCACAGGGCGTTCTGACCGTTCGCGGCGGCATGACCTCCCACGCGGCTGTCGTTGCCCGCGGCATGGGCACCTGCT
>CALERM010000156.1 GCA_937907715.1 uncultured Clostridia bacterium | reverse complement strand
AAAGTCCTATGTTTGGTACCAGAAAGCTCGGCAGAACCAGCGATCAGCGCAAGGCAATGCTCCGGGCTATGACTACCTATCTGTTCGAAAACGGCAAGATCGAGACGACCTTCACCCGCGCGAAGGAAGTTCAGCCCGTTGCAGAAAAGATGATCACCCTTGGCAAGAAGAACACCCTGGCTTCCTACCGCAGAGCCCTGGCGTACATTACCAAGGAAGATGTTGCCAACAAGCTGTTCAAGGAGATCGCTCCGAAGTATGCCGACCGCAACGGCGGCTACACCCGCGTGACCCGTCTTGGACCGCGCCGCGGCGACGCAGCCGAGATGGCAGTGATCGAGCTCGTCTGAGTTTTACAAAACCTCTCTTTGATGCAGGTCAAAGAGAGGTTTTTCTATTCCCGACATAAAAAACCCCCGATGGCGCATACTACGCCAAAGGAGGAATTTACATGCATATGACGGACAAGGAGTATAACCAGTACGTGGCAGGGCTTGCGAAGAAATCTCCGCTCTGGAAGGATTTGCTGAACAGCTTCTGGATCGGCGGGCTCATCTGTGCGCTTGGGCAGCTGATCGGAAACGGCTGGAAGCTTGCAGGGCTGGACAAGGACGCGGCAGCCACGGCGACGGCAATTTCACTGGTATTTTTAAGCGCAGTTTTTACGGGGCTGAGCTGGTATGACGACATTGCAAAGCTCGCCGGAGCCGGAACCATTGTGCCGATTACGGGCTTTGCCAACGCCGTCGTCTCGCCGGCAATTGAATTTAAGGCGGAGGGCTTCGTCACAGGCATGGCGGCGAAGATGTTCACGATTGCAGGACCCGTCATCGTCTACGGTACGAGCGCAAGTGTTCTGTACGGCGTAATTTACTGGCTGTGTACCAGGTAAGAACGAATCGCGCACAGCATGAGGTTGCGGCATCCGGCGCTTTGTGATAGAATGGACAAAACGCAAAGCGGGAGGCAGGCACATGAAAGGCAAAAAGCTGCTGCAAGGGATTGCACTCCTTCTGTTCGGAATCCTTCTTTGTCTCGCGGAGGAGGAAATCAATCGGGAGCTGCTGCGCAGCATCGGCTATTTTCCGTTTGCGCTGATTGGCGCGATGACCGGAATCGCCGGGCTTGTGATGGTGTTCCATGAAAAGAAGGACGAAGACGGAACGTAGGCAGAATGCGCAAAAAAGAAATGGCAGACGTAAAACGTCTGCCATTTTTCAGTCGTCCATCGTGGGAATGGAGATGTTGTCGGTGCCGTGGGCTTCAAATTCGGCGATATAATCGTCCATCCGGGAGACCAGCGCGTCATAGTTTTCGTTGGAAACCGGCTGATAGTCCATATCGCGCCGCGCCAGCTCCTCGGCAAGAATCTCATAGAAGACCGTGTCTTCGTAATCTGCAATCGCCTCATGGATGCCGCCGTCGGAAAAGGCGCGCGACGGAACATCCTCTCCGTTCCACCGCTCGACGAGCGATGCCATGCCGTTTTCCCGGCAGAGGGCGAAAAGCTTGGATTCCACCTGATCGTAGTCTGCGAAGCGATCGTCGCCGCGCGTTGAGTTGAGAATCCAGTTTCCGATGTAGACCATATCCAGAAGCCGGCGAAACTCCTTCTTCGACAATTCAAGCTGCATATACCCGCCTCCTAACTGTAGCGTTACTACCCTCATTATATACACATCGCGCGTTGATTTCCACTGTTAATAACTGTAAACGCCGAAACCCCTTGAGCCGCAAGGACTCTCTATTTCAAATGCAGGAATAATGTAGGAATGTACTACATTTGCA
>CALERM010000155.1 GCA_937907715.1 uncultured Clostridia bacterium | reverse complement strand
GCAGACCGCCCAGCGCCTTGCCGTGTCTTGCTTCGTCGCGGGCCATCTCATGGACAGTGTCGTGAATGGCGTCGAGGTTCAGCTGCTTTGCCTTCTTTGCCAGCTCGAACTTGCCCTGCGTTGCGCCAAACTCACAACTGACACGCCAGGTGAGATTCTTCTTCGTGTCGGCGTGCATATTGCTCTCGAGATCGGAGCCGAGCATCTCGGCAAACTTTGCTGCATGCTCTGCCTCTTCGTACGCCGCCTTTTCCCAGTACAGACCGACCTCGGGGTAGCCCTCGCGGTGGGCGATGCGCGCCATGCACAGGTACATGCCGACCTCCGAGCACTCGCCGTGGAAGTTCGCCATCAGCTGGTCGAAGATGTACTTCTTGTCTTCCTCGCTGATGTCGGGGTTATTCTTGACGGTCGTGCCGTAGACGCCGAACTCATGCTCGGCAGCGAGCTTCAGTTCGCCCTTGACCTCTTCGAACATGTTGCTCTTGGCATGACATACCGGGCACTCTGCCGGAGCCGCTTCGCCTTCGTAGATGTAACCGCAAACCTTGCAAACAAACTTCTTCATGATAAAATCCTCCATTTTTTTATTTTTCTGATCGTAATTGTTTCTCTTTCGGGCTGCTCCGAATCATTGATACGGGGCTGCCTTTATTCAGCAGCACTTGCTGCCTGCATACATTCCGGGCACAGACCGTAGAAGCTGAGTCGGTAGTCTGTGATTTTGCCGCCCGCAGTATCGTGGACATTCTGCAAGAACCCGTCTTCCAGACTGACGTCCATCAGATCCAGCACCGCGCTGCAGCGGGTGCAGATGAAGTGCGTGTGGGGGCGGGTGTTGCCGTCGAACCGCTCAAGACCTCCGACCGCGCCGACCGAGATCACCAGACCCTCGTCCTTGAACATGGATAAGTTCCGGTAGACCGTGCCGAGGCTTAAGTCGGGAATCGAGGGCTTGAGCTGCTGGTAGACCCATTCGGCGGTGGGGTGGCAGGTGGTTGCGCGCACGCAGGCAAGAATGGCGTCGCGCTTGCGGCTGTGCTTTCTGATTGTTGCCATCTGCATCCCTCCAAAACAGTAATAATTCTTATTACGGTTATGAGTATACACGACAAAACCGGATTTGTAAAGGGGTTTTTGAAAAAAATTTTTACGTGCCTGCGCCCACGCCGTTCACAAAGCCGACCAGCACATCTGCGAAGACGCGCGCCGTGCGCAGCGCCTGTGAAAGTGTGTTGCCCGAGGCGCCGAACTCGCAAAGAAGCGAGCCGTCCGTTTCGTGCTGATTGAACCGCTCGGTGCGCAGATCAATATCGCGGCAGAGCCCCGGCGCCTGCCGGTTCAAAAGCGCCTGCAGCTTGAGCGCGTTCGCCAGATTTTCCTGCCAGCGCGGATGCGCAAGTCCGCCCTCGTCCGTGCCGACGACGAGCATCAGCCGTGCGTACTCTTCGCTGTCAATATTTGCCGTCAATGCGGCGGGGAAGCCAGCCCGGTCCTCGACCGCATCGCGGTGCACGTCCAGCACCATCTGAATCGACGGATACTGCGCCAGATACGACGCAATGATCGTCTGCATCCGCGCGTAGGACCCGTCGTAGCTCGGATAGTCGTTGTGCGTCGTGTCGTGGAGCGTTTCGATGCCCGCGTCCTCCAGAATCCGCGCAATCTCGCTGCCGATGCGGATGACCGAGCGCGTCTCGTCCTGCGTGCGCAGCGTGTCCGACGGCTCGTAGGTAAAGCCGGGCTCCTGTGTATACGCCTCCGAGGCGTGGGTATGGACAATCAGAATCTTCGGCCCGTCGCCCGAAAAATCGAGCGTGGTCGGCTGCATCAAAAGCGCCTGCTTGTCAAAATCATAGGTACAGCCGCCCGCGACGGCAATCGCGTCCGCCTCCTCCGGCGAAAAGACGAGCGGCTCCGACGGTTCTGCGGGTGTGTTCTGCGATGGTTCTTCCGGCGCGGCGGCGTCTTCTCCGGAAGCTGCCGGCTGCTCGCCGGAAGGCTCGTCCGCTTTCTGCGCGGCGGGCGCAGATACGGAAAGTCCCGCGGGAAGCGGCGTCTGGTGGACCAGCGGCACGGGCGCGGCGTCTACATCCACGCGCCAGAGCGTGGTTGTGCGCGAGCTTTTCCAATCGAGATATGCCTGCACCTGCCCGGCAAAACGCACGAGCGTCGCCGCGAGCATCAGCGCGAGGCAGAACCGGTGGATTCTCTGGTGATGCATACAATCCCTCCCGTTTACCAGTTTATGCAAAAGAGACGGGAAAAGAACGGGAGAAATCCGGAGATTTTTCAACTTCTTCGACAAAGAGGCATTGAATTTTCCGTGCAAATCATATATAATAAGTCCAACTATTGAATGGATGCGGAGGTACGCTGCATGGGGCAGGTTCTGGCGGTCATATCCGGCAAGGGCGGAACCGGCAAAACATCCGTGTGCGCGGGCGTCGCGGGCTGCCTTTGTCTGGAGGGTGCAAGCGTTCTGTGCATCGATACGGACCTCGGGCTTCGCAACCTCGACATTTCGCTCGGCATGGCGTCGGAGGCGTCGGTTTCATTTCTGGAAGTGATGCGCGGAGACTACACGCTCGAGCAGGCGCCCCGCGCGGCAGGGCTTTCCGGGCTGCAGCTGTTGACGGCGCCTGTCTATACCCGCGCAGAGGATCTGGATGAGGCGCAGTTTGCGGCGCTGATCGACGAGGCGAAACGCCGCTACGACTGGGTGCTGCTGGACGCGCCGGCTGGCATCGGGGCGGGCTTTGATCTTGCCGTGCGGCACGCAGACGAGCTGATGGTTGTGTGTCTGGCGGACCCGGCTTCCCAGCGCGACGCGGCAAGGGCTGCCGAGCTGGCGCTCACGAAGCGCGAGGTTCCGGCGAAGCTGGTGGTCAACCGGGTCAGCCCGCAGCTGTTTCGCAGAATGAACGCCACCGTCGACGATATCATGGACGGCGTGGGGCTGCCGCTTCTGGGCATTGTGCCGGACGACGCGAATGTGACGCTTGCGGCGGTCGAGGGAAAGCCGCTTTGCCAGTATACCTTTCAGGGCGCGAGCCTTGCTTGCCTGCACATCGCAAAAAGGCTGCAGGGAAAGCGCGTGAAGCTGATGAAAATCCGGCGGACGCTTGCCGGCATGTGAACAAAGGAGTTGAGAGTTTATGAATATCACACTCATGGCGCATGATAAGAAAAAGGAACTCATGGTGCAGTTCTGCACGGCATATAAATCCATCCTCTCCAAGCACAGCCTGTCCGCCACGGCGGCGACCGGGCGGCTGGTGGCAGAGGCGACAAATCTGCCGGTCGCGCTGTTTTTGTCCAAGAACCAGGGCGGGCATCAGCAGGTCGACGCGCGCATTGCGTATAACGAGATTGACCTTGTGATCATGTTCTCCGACCCCAACGACACGGACCCCTGGGAAGACCAGCGCATCATGCGCACGCTGCGGCTGTGCGACATGCATAACGTCCCGTGCGCAACGAACCTTGCCTCGGCAGAAATGCTGATTCTCGGCTTGCAGCGCGGCGACCTCGACTGGAGAATGATGATCAAGTCGAAAAAGCTGCACTGATTTATTGATTTGGATAACCGCTGTGACGCGGAAGCAGTACCGTGCCGAAGCCCCGGACAGAGAGGAAATCGTAAGCTGAAAGATTTCTGCGGGAGGGCGCGCGAAGGACATCCGCCGAGCGGGCGTATAAGGAGAGCTTCTCCGAAATCGCCGGTGCGCCGCACCGAACACGCGGCAAAGAGGAAGGGCAAGCCCTTCAAATTTGGGTGGCACCACGAAGTATCTGTGATACTCTCGTCCCAATGCGTGGGATGGGAGTATCTTTTTTATTGGGAAACGATTTTTTTGCAGGCTCTTGCCAAACAAAACCATCGTTTCCGGGTTTTTCAATTTTCATATTGCAAACAACTTCAACAGAGAGGAACACAATCATGGCACAAATCAGACCGCATACGCTCTCCGGGTTTATGGAGCTGCTTCCCGCGCCGCAGGCGCAGATGGAGGCGATCATGGACATCCTGCGCAAAACGTACAGCCTGTACGGCTTCTGTGCGCTCGACACCCCGGCGATCGAGGCAGCCGACGTGCTGCTGGCAAAGGGCGGCGGCGAAACAGAAAAGCAGATTTACCGCTTCCAGAAGGGAGACAGCGATCTGGCGCTGCGCTTCGACCTCACGGTCCCGCTGGCAAAGTACGTGGCGCTGCACTACAACGAGCTGTCATTCCCGTTCCGCCGCTACCAGATCGGAAAGGTATACCGCGGCGAGCGCGCGCAGAGAGGCCGCTTCCGCGAGTTTTATCAGGCGGATATCGACATCATCGGCGACGGGAAGCTCTCAATTGTCAATGAAGCCGAAATCCCGTCGATCATCTACCGGACCTTCCGGACCATGGGACTCAGGCGCTTCCAGATCCGCGTCAACAACCGCAAGATCTTAAACGGCTTCTATGCGATGCTGGGGCTGTCGGAAAAGTCGGGCGATATCATGCGCACCGTCGACAAGCTCGACAAAATCGGACCGGAGAAGGTCGCGGAGATTTTAATTGACGACTGCGGCTTGATGCGCGAGCTGGCAGACGAGATTCTCCGCTTCATCGCCATCCGCGGCACGAACGACGAGGTCCTTTCCAGCCTGCACGGCTACTGCGGCAGAAACGAAACGTTCGATCAGGGGCTCGGCGAGCTGGAGACGGTCACAAAGTACCTTGCCGCCTTCGGTGTGCCGGAGGAGAATTTCGCGGTCGACCTGACGATTGCACGAGGACTCGACTACTACACCGGCACGGTCTATGAAACCACGCTGCTGGACCATCCGGAGATTGGCTCGGTCTGCTCCGGCGGCCGGTACGATAACCTCGCCGCGTATTACACCGACCGGCAGCTGCCGGGCGTCGGCATTTCGATCGGTCTGACACGGCTTTTCTACGTGCTGTCCGAGCAGAACATGCTGAACGAGAATTGGAACACCGCGCCTGCCGACGTGCTGGTCCTGCCGATGACCGACGATCTGACGCCTGCCATCGAGCTTGCGACCGAGCTTCGTCAAAAGGGCATCCGCACCCAGCTCTACACTGAGGCAAAGAAGTTCAAGGCGAAGATTCAGTACGCCGACAAGCTCTCGATTCCCTATGTGATCTTCCTCGGAGAAGACGAGATCGCCGCCGGTACGCTTTCGGTCAAGGACCTCAAGGCGGGCGAGCAGGTGAGCGTCTCGCGCGAAAACGCCATCAACATCATTCTCGATGGAATCGCCCGGTCCCATCAGGGAACGATTTTGAAGTAACCAATCATTCAATATACAACCATTCTGATACGAAAGAAGGATACCATTATGATGCAATCCAGAACCCATACCTGCGGGGAGCTTCGTCTTTCCGACGCCGGCAAAACCGTCACGCTCTGCGGCTGGATGGAAAACGTGCGCGTCGTGGGCAGCAACTTTGCCTTCGTCGTCCTGCGCGATTTCTACGGCACAACGCAGATCGTCGTCGAGACCGAGGACATGATGAACATCGTCAAGTCCATCAACAAGGAATCGACCATCTCCGTGACCGGCACCGTGCGCGAGCGCGCCAGCAAGAACCCCAGGCAGGCGACCGGCGACGTGGAGGTTGTGCCGGAGAAGATTGACATTCTCGGCAAGTGCATCCACAACGAGCTGCCGTTTGAGATCAACCGCAGCCGCGACGCGGACGAGACCCAGCGCCTCAAGTACCGCTATCTGGACCTCAGAAATCCTGTGGTCAAGCAGAACATCATCCTGCGCTGCCAGGTCATCGCCGCGCTGCGCAAGGCAATGATGGAGCACAACTTCCTGGAAATTACCACCCCGATTCTGACCGCCTCCTCTCCGGAGGGCGCGCGCGACTATCTGGTTCCCGCCAGAAAGCATCCCGGCAAGTTCTACGCGCTGCCGCAGGCGCCGCAGCAGTTCAAGCAGCTGCTCATGACCTCCGGCTTCGACCGCTACTTCCAGATTGCGCCCTGCTTCCGCGACGAAGACGCCCGCGGCGACCGCAGCCCCGGCGAGTTCTATCAGCTCGATATGGAAATGGCGTTTGCCACGCAGGACGACGTGTTCGCGATTCTCGAGGACGTGCTGCCTCCGATTTTCGCAAAGTTCGGCAAGTATGACGTTGCATCGAGCGCGCCCTTCCGCCGCATCGGCTACGTCGACGCGCTGGAGACCTACGGCTCGGATAAGCCGGATCTTCGCATCGATCTGACGGCGAAGAACATCAGCGACCTGTTTGCAGAGTCTGAGTTTGAGGCGTTCCATGGCAAGACGGTCAAGGCGGTTCCGGTTTCCGACTGCCACCTGACGCGCAAGCAGATTGAAAAGCTCCTGACCGACTGCGAGGTGCAGGCGGGCGTCAAGGGCTACTGGTTCAAGACGGATGAAAACGGCGAGCTTGCCGGCGGCGTTGCAAAATTTGTGCAGGGCTGCAAGGACGAGCTGAACGCGCGGCTGGGGCTCAAGCCCGACACGCTGGTGCTGGTTGCCGCGGGCGAGTCGGCAACGAAGCTTGTCGGCGTTATGATCAAGATCTTCGGCGCGAACGTGCCGGGGCATATGGACAAAGAACGCTACGAGTTCTGCTGGATTGTCGACTTCCCGATGTATGAGATCGGCGACGAGTCCGGCGAGCTGGAATTCTGCCACAACCCGTTCTCGATGCCCGCAGGCGGTCTGGACGTGCTTCTGAAGGCGGAGCGGGGCGAAATCGATCCGCTGACCATCACCGCCGACCAGTATGACCTCGTCTGCAACGGCGTGGAGCTTTCCTCCGGCGCGGTCCGGAATCACGATCCCGAGATTATGATCAAAGCCTTCGAGCTGGTCCGTCTCGGCGAAGCCGACGTCAAGAAGAAGTTCCCTGCGATGTACAACGCCTTCACCTACGGCGCGCCGCCCCATGCAGGCATCGCTCCGGGCGTCGACCGCATGGTGATGCTGCTTGCCGGCGAGGAGTCCATCCGCGAGATTATCCCGTTCCCGATGAACAAGAATGCGCAGGATATCCTCATGGGCGCTCCCTCCGAGGTCACACAGAAGCAGCTCGATGAGCTGCATATCGTCTGCACCGCGAAAGAAGAGGAATAACGCAAAATACTTCGAGCGTGACCTCGCGCGCATGTGCGCACCGCGCCGTTTGGCGCGTAAATCCCGGCGGAGCCGGGTTTGCGCAGGCGGGCTTTGCCCGCCGAGCATGATTCCATCACGGGGGACCCCGGACGGCTCTTGCCGTCTGGGGATCACGCAGAAGCAGCTCGATGAGCTGCATATCGTCTGCACCGCGAAAGAAGAGGAATAACCCGCACCCAAAGCCCCGCCTTCCGAAGGACAAACACCTGGCGCGTTTGATGGTTATGCGTTTTCGCCGTTGAGATAACAGATGCTCTGCTTTTGCGCCAGCGGGAAGCGGAAAAGCGTCTGTGCGTCCAGATTCTCTGCGCGCAGACGGACCGCCGTGATGCGCCGGTTTTCATAGGTCGTGTAGTAATAGACGCCGGTTTTCGCGTTGCAGCAGCTCGAATACAGCGTGATCTCGCAGCTTCCGTTCTCCAGCTCGCAGCAGCCGCGCGTCTGCTCGACGGAGGTCAGAATGTGGAAAAACTGGCTGACGGAGGACTCCTCCGTGTCATCTGATCTGGCGTTGAGTCTTGTGAACGCCGCGCGGATGAAGCGCGACTGCGACGACAGATCGCCCGGCAGCCCGATTGCGCCCATGCCCCGGGAGTATTCCTTGAGCGAAAGATTTTTGGAAAAGCGGTTGACCGGCGGACGGGGCGAGAGCTGCGCGTAGTTATTGAGCGCGAACAGCTGCATCGGAAACGGCGGATTGTTGGTCAGCACGCCTGCGGGGTTCTCGTAGAGGTGAAGTCCGTCCTGCATGCGTTCGAGCACGACGGCTCCTGTCTTGTCGGCGATCAGCCAGTGCAGCTGCGCGGTGGGAAGCTTTCCGGAAAACGGCGTTCCGACGAGATTGCAGCCCGCGAGCGCCTTTTGTGCTTCCGCCAGATTCCGGCATGTGCCAAGAAGCCACGGAATCAATTCAAACTGCGCCACATTTGTCTTTCCGTCTGCCGGTTTTGCGTATGCGGCGTTGCCGACGAAGTTCAGACCCGCAATGCAGAGCCCCGTCTCGTTGACTGCGTCGTAGAACAGCGGAAACCCGTCTTCCACGTGCGCCATGCCGATCATGGCGTAGTGCGTTTGCAGCGCCGGAAGATGACGCAGCGGAATCGGGAAGCTGCGCGGTACGATGCAGACCTCCTCGCCATAGGGGAACTCATAGTCGAGATTGCGTCCGAAATAAAAGTCCTTTGTCTGATACGTCGCCGCGGTACACATATGCGCAAGCGCCTCCTTCGTGTTTTTGCGTTCCATAGGATACCACAAAGGCGCGCCCGCTATCCACAACTGATTTGTAAACAATTCTGCCGGCACACCCGGCGATATGCTTCGGTAAAAAATCAGGAAGCTCCGGCGTGATCGGCGCTAAAATCCAGGAAGCTTTGCCGTGATTGACAAGGAGATTCAGCGAGAGATTTTGGTGGAAGGCAAGGTTTAAAAGCGCAGGAATACTCTATGTGCCCGCAAAGGGTATGCCCGCATCCGTAAGGCGTCTTCAACGCCAACGGCTGCGACATATTTCAAGCTTTTATAACCGCAGCATTCCGCCGAAAGATCCGCTGAAGCCCGCAGACAATCGCGGCAATGCTTCCGTCCCATAAAAAGGACGGACGCCCGCTGGTTCCCAGTCAGCAGGCGCCCGGTCTTATTGGCAGATCTCACGCAGGGGGAGCGTAAGTGGTCTTAACTGCCGGAGTCAAGAGAGAGACATCTATTGCAATCACCGCCTTCTCCCAAAAAGACGGCAAATACAAACAAAATCCGCACAGCCATCTACATAGCCGCACGGATATACTCCCCCGATGAGAGATACACGTTCGACCCCGGTAACGGCGTGGGTTCAGGGCAGCGCTCGGCAGATCTGACTTAGCGTAAACGCATCACAGTGACCGACTCGCGGGGCTTCTCACCCCATTCCGCCTGCGCAAGAAGCGCACGCGCTGTCCTTCTATGAAGTTCAATCGTATCTTAGCACACCTTGCGCTGTTTTGCAAATGCTTTTTTGCGCAGGCGCACAATTTTTTTGAGATTGCCGCCTTTAGTCCTTCCGGCACGCTTCGGTGACGGCGCGCCGGAGACTTTTCAGCTCCGGGTCTTCCAGATTGCGCGGATAGGAAAGGTGCGAAAGATCGAAGGTTTCAGTTTTCCCCAGCGCATGCATGACGGTGATCGACTGCCCGAGCAGCAGCGCCTCATCTAACTGGTGCGTGACAAGAAGAATTGTGCGCGGCAGCTTCTGCTGCAGCTGCAAAACCTGATGCTGCAATTCTGCGCGCGTGAGAAAATCCAGAGACGCAAACGGCTCGTCCATGAGTAAAACCTCCGCCTGGCTCGCCAGCACCCGCGCTAAGCCCAGCCGCTGCTTCATGCCGGTGGACAGCTCCACGGGCGATAAATCCGCGTAGTCCTCCAGCCCCACGAGCCTGACGTACTCCATCGCGTGCTCATAGCGCGCCTCAGGCGTTCTGCCGACGCCGGACGCCATCGCCACATTCTGCCGCACGTTGGTCCAGGTGATCACATACGGCTCGGGGCTTAAGAGCGCCGTGTGCCAGCCCTCGGGGAGCGCAATTTCCCCCGCGTCGGGCGTTTCCTTCCCGGCGAGGAGCTTCAGGAGCGTACTTTTGCCGCAGCCGCTTCTGCCGACAAGCACCGAGAGCTCCCCGGCGGGGAAGGTCAGATTGACATCCTCCAGCACCTTGCGCGTCCGGCTCGGGCGCCTGGCGCCTCCGATGACAAGATCTGTCGACAAGGTCGTGTAGCTCTTTTCCACGTGGCT
>CALERM010000154.1 GCA_937907715.1 uncultured Clostridia bacterium | reverse complement strand
GCCGATGTACTTCTTGACCTCGTAGGCGAACTTGTCGAGCGCCAGACGGCAGTCGCCGTTGCCCTGGTTGGCAGCGGTCTCGATGTCGCGGAAGTCGGAGGAAACGCCGGACAGCGCCAGAACGCCGGACTTCTTGTTGAGAATGTTCAGGCACTCGTCAGCCGTCAGGTTGTCATGGTTCATCATGTACTGCGCAACGCAGGTGTCAATGTCGCCTGCGCGGGTGCCCATGGGAACACCGGCGAGAGGGGAAAGACCCATCGAGGTATCCTGGCACTTGCCGTCCTTGACAGCGGACAGGGACGAACCGTTGCCGAGGTGGCAGACGATCACGCGGCTTGCCTTCTCCGCACCCATCAGCTCGATGCAGCGCTTGGAGACGAAGCGGTGGGAGGTGCCGTGGAAGCCGTAGCGGCGCAGATGCTCTTCGGTGTACCACTTGGTGGGGATGGCATAGCGGTAAGCCTTCGGGGGCATGGTCATATGGAACGCGGTGTCAAAAACGGCGACCTGGGGCTTGCCCGGCATGGCCTTCTCACAGGCCTCGATGCCCATGAGGTTGGCGGGGTTGTGAAGCGGGCCCAAGGGGATGCAGTCGCGGATGGCCTGCTTGCAGGCCTCGTCAATGAGGCAGGAGGCAACGAACTTGTCGCCGCCGTGGAGCACGCGATGGCCGACCGCGTCAATTTCGTCAACGGACTTGATCACGCCGTCCTCGGGGTCAACGAGGATCGCCATAACGGCCTCGATGGCTTCTTTATGGGTGGGCATTGCGATGTCCTTTTCGACCTTCTTGCCGGTTGCGGAGACCTTGTGGGTCAGCTTGCCATCCAGACCGATGCGCTCGCAAAGGCCCTTTGCGGTGACGTCGCCGGTGTCGGGGTTCATCAGCTGATACTTCAGGCTCGAGCTGCCCGCGTTGATGACCAGAATGTTCATGGTAGATTCACTCCTGTATCTTTCATTATTTTTCAAACCGTGATAAAATAGCTTCCGCGTCGGCTGACGCAATCACTATTGCATATCATACAATAAAAGCCAGCTGGAAACAAGGGCTTTTGACGATTTTTTTGAAACCGGAGGCAATTGTATGCACATCTGCGGCATTATTTGCGAATACAATCCCTTTCACCGGGGACACGAAAAGCAGCTGCGGCAGGTCCGGCAGGCGCTGGGACCGGATACCGCCGTCGTGTGCCTGATGAGCGGCAGCTTCGTCCAGCGCGGAGAACCGGCAATTTTTGAAAAGCGCATGCGCGCGCAGGCGGCGATTCTGGCGGGGGTAAATCTCGTGCTGGAGCTGCCGGTGACAAAGGCGCTCTGCTCGGCGGAGGGCTTTGCGCGCGGCGGCGTGGAGATTTTCTCGAAGCTCGACGCTGTCGATACGCTTGCCTTCGGCTGCGAGAGCGCAGACGCACCGGCGATTATAACTGCTGCACAGGCGATGTGCCAGGCAGAGTATGACCGGGCGCTGCGCGAAATTCTGGATACCGGCGCAAGCTATCCGGCGGCAAGGCAGCGGGCGCTGGAAGCGCTCGGGCTAGACGGGAAGATTCTGGAAAAACCGAATGACATTCTGGCGCTGGAATACTGCAAGGCGCTTTTGCAGATGAAAAGCGGGATACAGCCGCTGGCGCTTCTGCGGGAAGGAGACTACCACGCGAAGGAAGCGGATCCGGACAATCCGTCGGCGACGAGTCTTCGCACAAGGCTTCTTTCCGGCAAAGATCTTTCTCTCTTTGTGCCGCAGGCGGCGATAGAGGCTTATCGCAGTGCGCGGCAGTATGCGCTTTCGTCCGGCGAGCGGGCGATGCTGGCAGGACTGCGGCTGCTGCCGGATGAGGCATGGCAGAAAACGGCGCACGGCTCGGAGGGGCTCTGGAGCAAGGCAATGAAAGCGGCGCGGGAAAAGGGAAGTCTGGAGGAAATCATCAGCGCCGTCAAGTCCAGGCGCTACCCCAGAACGAGAATCCAGCGGCTTCTGCTGTGCGCGTTTCTCGGAATTTCGCAGGAAGCTTTGCAGCTGCCCGTCTCCCATGTGCGTGCGCTGGCGTTCGACGAGACAGGGAAGGCGCTTTTGCGCCGGATGCGCGAAGATGCGCGGCTTCCGGTCGTCAACGCCGGAGAAAAGCCGCCTGCATCGGCGCTTTTTGATCTCGAGCTGCGCGCCGGAAGGCTCTACCCGCTCTTTTGCAGAAGCGAGACGGTGCCCGATGGAAATGCAGAATTGGGCTGCCGAATCTTTCTTAAAAAATAGCTTGCATTTTCTAAAAAGCTATGATAAAATACTCAGGCGTTTGAACCAAGGGAAGGGCATTTTGCCTTTTTACAGAAATCTGATGAGAGAGGTGAAACTCATGAAGGAAGGTATCCATCCCAAGTACGAACAGACTACTATCAGATGCGCGTGTGGTGCAGTTATTGAGACTGGTTCTACCAAAAAGGACATCAAGGTTGAAATTTGCTCCAAGTGTCACCCGTTCTACACCGGCAAGCAGAAGCTTGTTGACACCGGTGGACGTGTTGACCGTTTCAACAAGAAATACGGTCTGAAGTAAGAAGCAAGTCCGCACCAGCGTATTGGTGCGGGCTTTTTTCATATCTGCGAAACCTGTCACAGAAGGAAACACGGAGGAAATATGGAACAAACCAGACAGGCGGCGGGCGAAAAAGCGGTCCTGGCGGGGCTGGATGCCGCCTGCTTTACCAAAGAGGAAACCGCGAGTGAAGTCTCGCTGGAAGAATTGCAGGCGCTGCTGGAAACTGCCGGCGGCGAGTGCGTGGGCAAGGTTCTGCAGTCGCGCCCTACGCCGGACCCGCACAGCTTTGTGGGGCAAGGCAAGGCGGAGGAAATCCGGGATCTGGTCAAGGAAACCGGCGCGAAGCTTGTGATTTTTGATAACGATCTGACGCCCTCGCAGATCAAGGCGCTCGAGAGCATAACCGGCGCGTCGGTCCTGGACCGGAGCGCGCTGATTCTCGATATTTTTGCCCAGCGCGCCAAAACCAGAGAGGGCAAGCTCCAGGTCGAGCTGGCGCAGTATCAGTATTATCTGCCGCGGCTGACGGTCTGGAACGAGACGATGGGCAGACTCGGCGGAGGCATCGGCACAAGAGGCCCGGGCGAGACGCAGCTGGAAACCGACAAGCGGCACATCCGCTCGCGGGTAGCGAAGCTGCGGCAGGAGCTTGCGGAGGTCCGGCAGGTGCGGGGCGTGCAGCGCAGGCAGCGGATGAAAAACAACGTGCCGGTTGTGGCGCTGGTCGGCTACACGAACGCGGGCAAGTCGACGCTCTTAAACGCACTTACCGGCGCGGACATTCCGGCAAACAACCGCCTGTTCGACACGCTCGACACGACGACCCGGCAGCTGACGGTGTCCGATACGTGCCAGGTGCTGCTGTCCGATACGGTCGGGTTTATCGCGAAGCTGCCGCACCATCTGGTTGAGGCGTTCAAGGCAACGCTGGAAGAACTCGAATACGCGGACGTGCTGATTCACGTGATCGACAGCTCGGATGCCGAGCGGCAGGACCATATGGCGGTTGTCGGGCGGCTGATTTCGCAGCTGGCAAAGCCCGGCGTGCCGGTCATCCGGTGCTACAATAAATGTGACCTTCTGGCGCCGGAGGATCTTCCGCGTGAGACGGGAAGCGTCTGCATCTCGGCGAAGAGCGGCGAGGGTGTGGACGAGCTACTGCAAAAAATCGAGCAGGAGCTGGGCAAGGGACTGCATCAGACGACGTTTTTGCTGCCGTATTCCATGGCGGGCTTTCTGGACACGCTCCATCAGAACGCAAAGGTCCTGAACGTTTCGTATGAGGCAGACGGCATTTTGGTCGAGGCAATTGTTGACGAGATGCTCTACGGCAGACTGTCTGCGTACCGAAAGGAGTAACGGATGGAAGACTATCTGGTCCCCGGCGGACAGGCGCAGGCGGAATATATCGAAAAGAAGTCGCGCTTTATCGGACAGGTCTTTCCCGTCACGACGGAGCAGGAGGCAAAGGCAATTCTCGAGCGCGTGCGCAGGCAGCACTATGATGCGCGGCACAACTGCTGGTGCTACATCCTGAAATCCGGGCAGAAGCGCTACAGCGATGACGGCGAGCCCCAGGGAACCGCCGGTCAGCCGATGCTGAACGTGTTTGAACGCGAACACGTCGTGGACGTACTGTGCGTCGTGACGCGCTATTTTGGCGGCATTCTCCTTGGCGCGGGCGGGCTGTGCAGAGCCTATACGAAGGCGGCGAAGGACGCGCTGGACGCGGCGGGCATCTGCAAAATGCAGCCGTGGCTCCGGCAGACGGTATCGGCGCCCTACGCGCTGTTTGAGCGGGTGAAGCTTCTCATCGCGGCGCAGGCAGGCGTTCTGGAGGACGCGCAGTACGGCGCGGAGATTCTCGCGACCTACCGGATTCCGGCAGGTGCGGACGAGGCGCTCCGCACGGCGCTTCGCGAGGCGTCGAGCGGGACAATCACGCCGCAGCTTCTGGAAGAAATTTTCTGCGCCGGTTAAACAATTCATACAGAAAATTCAAACTTTCGACATCTTTCTATGCTATGGTATTTATCATGAGGTGAGCGTATGACCATTCGCGAGCGACTCGAACAGCAGGAATACATGCTTCTCGCGCCCAACGCGCAGAAGGCGGCGGAGACGAAGGGCAGACTCTATCCGGCAGAGGAGAACGAGGTGCGCACATGCTACCAGCGCGACGCCGACCGGATTGTCCACAGCAAGTCCTTCCGCCGGCTCATGCACAAGACGCAGGTCTTTCTCTCGCCCGAGGGAGACCACTACCGCACGCGCATGACCCACACGCTGGAGGTCAGCCGGATTGCCAGAACCATCTGCCGCGCGCTGCGGCTCAACGAAGATTTGGCAGAGGCTGCCGCCTATGGGCATGATCTGGGACACACGCCCTTCGGGCACGCGGGGGAAGCCGCGCTCACCGATATGATGGGAACGCCCTTTCACCACAACGAGCAGTCGCTGCGCGTGGTGGATAAACTCGAGCGCGACGGCGACGGGCTGAACCTGACCTACGAGGTGCGTATGGCGATTCTGGGACATACAGGTCCCCGGATTCCGGAGACGCTCGAAGGGCAGGTGGTGCGCACGTCAGACCGCATCGCCTACATCAATCACGACATCGACGACGCCATCCGCGCGGGGATTCTCTCGGAAAACGACATTCCCCGGGAAATTGCCGAGGTTCTGGGAAGCTCCCACTCGGCGCGTATCAACACGCTGGTGGAAAATATGATTGCAAACACGCAGAACACGGGCGTACTTTCCATGCAGCCGGAGGTTGCGGCGGCGATGGACAGCCTGCGCGCATTCATGTTTGAACGGGTGTATACCAATCCGGTCGCCAAGGGCGAGGAGTCCAAGGCGAAGGACATCATGCGCAAGCTTTTCGATTATTACTACACGCACCCGGACAAGCTGCCGGAGGACTTTATTCCGCAGCTGGATTTCGACGGCATCAGCCGGACCATCTGCGACTACATTGCCGGCATGACCGACAAATACGCAATTTATAAGTACTCCGAAATCTTCATCCCCACCGCATGGCAGGTGCGATAAATAAATTTTGCAGGAGTCAGGAGGGAGAACATGCCGTTTCCCGCGTCGTTTCTGGATGAACTGAATAACAGAAATCCGATTGAAGACGTGGTAGGGCAGTATGTGACGCTCACACGCAGGGGCTCAAACCTGTTTGGGCTGTGCCCGTTTCATTCGGAGAAGACACCGTCCTTTTCCGTCGCGCCGGACAAGGGAATTTACTACTGCTTCGGCTGCCACAAGGGCGGCGGCGCGATCAACTTCATCATGGAGATCGAGTCTCTGAGCTATCCGGACGCGGTGCGGTTTCTGGCGAAGCGTGCGGGGCTGGAGGTGCCGGAGGACGAGCAGTATCAGTCACAGTACCAGAAGCAGGAACGGCTTTGGGCATTGTGTAAGGATGCGGCGCGGTTTTTCCATCAGAAGCTTTTAGAACCGTGCGGCGAGCAGGCGCGGGCGTATATCGCAAAGCGCGGCTTGAGCAAGTCGACCGTCACGCGCTTCGGACTCGGGTTTTCGCCCAACGAGTGGTCGTCGCTGCTCGACGCGATGTGCGCCAGGGGCTACACCCGCGAGGAAATACTGGAAGCCGGACTTACCGTCACGGGCAAAAACGGCGGCATGTACGACCGCTTCCGCAACCGGCTCATGTTTCCGATCATCGATATCCGCGGCAACATCATCGGCTTCGGCGGGCGTGTGATGGACGATTCGACGCCCAAGTATTTAAACTCCCCGGAGACGCTGATTTTCAACAAACGGAAAAATCTCTTCGCCCTCAACATTGCCAGAAAGAGCAAGCAGGGAAGAATCATCCTGACCGAGGGCTACATGGACGCAATTTCACTGCATCAGTACGGCTTTGACTGCGCGGTCGCCTCGCTCGGCACGTCGCTGACCGAGGAGCATGCAAACATTCTGGCAAAATACACCGATCAGGTCGTCCTCACCTACGACGGCGACGAAGCCGGTCAGAACGCCACCAGAAGAGCCATTCCGATGCTGGAAAAGACGGGCATTCAGGTGAAGGTTCTGCGGATGCAGGGCGCAAAGGACCCGGATGAATTTCTCAAAAAATACGGCGCAGACCGCTTCCGCCTGCTGCTCGATCAGTCGGAGAATCAGGCGGAGTACCGCCTGGAGAGCTTAAAGCGCAAATTTGATCTGACGCAGGACGAGCAGCGCGTGCAGTTTTTGCAGCAGGCGGCGGAGCTGGTTTCCAGCTTCCCCAGCGCGGTGCAGCGCGAGGTCTACGGCGCGAGAGCCGCCGAGGCTGCCGGTATTTCCGCGCAGGCGATGAAGCTGGAGGTCGACAAGGCATATAAAAAGCGGCGCAGGCAGGCAGAAAAAAAGCAGCTGTCGCAGGATCTGGCGCCCGCCCGGCAGCTTGCGCCGCAGGCGCAGGGTATCCGGTACGACAATATCCGCTCTGCAATGGCGGAGGAGGGGCTTTTGCGGCAGGTGCTCAAGGAGCCGGAGCTGCTGCGTGATATCGCTGTAAAGCCGGAGCAGTTTTCCTCGCCGCTTCTGGGGCGCGCCTTTGCCGCACTTCAGCGCCAGCACGCGCAGGGGCAGACGGTGAGTCTTGCAAGCCTCGGCGAGGAGTTTACCCCGCAGGAGATGTCGCACCTGTCTCAGGTCGCGCAGCGGCGCGACACGATGATTTCTGATCAGGCGCTGAAGGATTACATCCGCATTATCACCGAGGAGTACGCGAACGCCAGACTCTCGGGTCCGGAGGACCTGCTGCGGCTGGCGCAGCGAAAAAAACAAATGGAACACGGAGGTTAGACGATGACGAAGGAACTGGAATTGCTGGGCAAAATGGATCTGACCGAAGAAAACCGCGCAAAATTGCAGGCGCTGCTCGAAGCGTCCAAAAAGACGGGCAAGGTGGCGTCAAAGAAGCTGGTCGAGACGCTTGACGCCGTGGACGCGACCGAGGAGCAGACCGAAAAATTCTATGACGTTCTGGAAGCGGCGGGCGTGGAAATCGATGTGTCAGACGTACTGGATCTCATCGGAACCGCCGAACTCGACAACCCGACGCTCGGCGAGATGCAGGCGATTGAGGACGAGGGCATCGACGTCTCCAATGAGAATCTGGAGGACATCGACGACTCCAACGTCAAGCTCGACGACCCCGTCCGTATGTATCTCAAGGAGATCGGAAAAATCAAGCTCCTGACCCCGGAGGAAGAGCTCGAGGTTGCAAAAAAGATGGTCGAGGGCAACGAACAGGAGCGCGACGCGGCGCGCAAGCGCATGTCGGAGGCAAACCTCCGTCTCGTCGTGTCGATTGCCAAGCGCTATGTCGGCCGCGGCATGCAGCTGTTAGACCTCATTCAGGAGGGCAACCTGGGACTCATGAAGGCGGTTGAGAAATTCGACTATACCAAGGGCTACAAATTCTCGACCTACGCCACCTGGTGGATTCGCCAGTCCATCACGCGCGCGATTGCCGATCAGGCGCGGACTATCCGCATTCCGGTACATATGGTCGAGACGATCAACCGCGTGCTGCGGACATCTCATTCCATGGTCCAGAAGCTCGGACGCGAGCCAACAACGACGGAGATTGCGAAGGAGCTTCACATGGAGGTCTCCAAGGTTGAGGAAATTCTGAAAATCGCACAGGAGCCGGTGTCGCTGGAGACGCCGATCGGCGAGGAAGAGGACAGCCATCTGGGCGATTTCATCCAGGACGATGAAGCCTCGCAGCCCTCGGAGGAAGCGTCTTATACGCTGCTGCGCGAGCAGCTTGAAGAAGTGCTTTCGACGCTTACACCGCGCGAAGAGCAGGTGCTTCGCATGCGCTTCGGTCTGATCGACGGAAAGCCGCACACGCTCGAGGAGGTCGGCAAGGAATTTGACGTGACGCGCGAGCGCATCCGCCAGATCGAATCCAAGGCGCTGCGCAAGCTTCGCCATCCGTCGAGAAGCAAGAAGCTGCGCGATTTTCTGAATTGAGAGCCGGGAAAACGCCTTGCCTAAAATTTTTCTTGACATTGCGGAAAATTTCCGTATCATAGACATGTCTTAGTTCTATAATATATTACCGTTTTACGGAGGCATTTGTCATGTTTGAGAAAATCCAAGCCTATCTGGCAAACCAGCTGGATATCTCTCCCGACGATATCACGCCCGAGACCACATTCGAGAGCCTCGGCATCGATTCTCTGGATACCGTTGAGATGGTCATGGATCTGGAAGAGCAGCTGGGCGTTGACCTGGAGCTGGAGGAGAAGCTCGCAACTGTCGGCGAGCTGGTCGACTTTGTAGAGAGCAAGCTCGACTGAGCAGACTGCAAAGCCGGAGATCCGGTACACAGTCAGGCTGCACTACTCGGGGAGATAGCGGTGCCTTGTTACCCGCAATCCGCTACAGCGGGGAGGAATTCCCGACGGAGGGTGCGTATTGTGTCGTCTGACCCATATAAGCGGCGTTGAAGATTTGGTCTTGCGCAATAGGGCTCTGTGAACCGTGTCAGGTGGGGAACCAAGCAGCACTAAGCAGTCCACCCTGTGTGCCGCGAGGCAGCCGTTTCCGAGCTGGCTGTATGGGTAACGGATGTAGTGCGTATTCGATGGAGGGTGTGCAGTCTGACTGTGTACCGGAAGGATTCCCCGGACACAACGTTGTTGTGTCCGGGGAATTATTTTTGTCGGAAAGGCTTTGCCTTTCCGACAAAAAACAGTGCAGCCGGCTGCAGCGCAAAGTTTTGACAGCTTCGCTGTCAAAATTCACGTTCGCCGGCTGAGCGGTATGTTTCCGGTCGGCGGAGCCGCCGGATAACATGAGTTTTGATTTTATTTTGCGCCTGCGGGCGCAAAACTCTGCGAGGCTTTTTAGGCTTCCATTTTCTCTGGAAATTGTGTATAATAGCTTTGTATGACGAAAGGGGTGGGATGCGTGTATCAGGCTTTATATCGGAAATACCGGCCCCAGACGTTTTCGGACGTAGTGGGGCAGAAGGGCGTGACCGACACGCTGCGCGCGCAGCTCGAGACGGGCAAGCTCAGCCATGCGTACCTGTTTACCGGCACGCGCGGCACCGGCAAGACCTCCTGCGCGAAGATTCTGGCGAAGGCGGTCAACTGCCTCGACCCGCAGGACGGCAACCCCTGCAACTGCTGCGCGGCGTGCAGAGCCATTGACGACGGAAGCTGCATGGACGTGCTGGAAATTGACGCAGCGTCGAATAACGGCGTGGACTCGGTGCGCATTCTGCGCGATGACGCGATCTATACGCCCAGCGAGGTCAAAAAGCGTGTGTATATCATCGACGAGGTACACATGCTGTCCATCGCGGCGTTTAACGCGCTGCTGAAAATCATCGAAGAGCCGCCGGAGCATCTGCTGTTCATTCTGGCGACGACGGAGCTGAATAAGGTCCCGGCGACGATTCTTTCGCGCTGCCAGCGCTTCTCGTTCCGAAGACTTCGCCCCGAGGACATCGCAGACCGGCTCAACTTCATCGCCTATCAGGAGGGCATCCAGATTGAGCCCGCGGCGCTGCGGCTGCTGTCCAGGCTTGCAGACGGCGCGCTGCGAGACGGCGTGAGCCTGCTTGACCAATGCGCGTCTGCGTGTACGGGCGAGCTGACGGAGGAGCTGGTGTGCCGGACGCTGGGGCTTGCCGGTGCAAAGCGAACGGCAGAGCTTCTGATGGCGGCAGCAAAGCAGGATACGGCGGCGGCGCTTTCGATTTTCGAGACGCTTTACGCCGAGGGAAAGGATCTTGGAGCGCTTTTTGACGAGCTGTCGGCGCTGTGCCGCGATCTTCTGGTTCTGAAGGCGGCGCCCAGAAGCGGCATTTCGATGCTCTCGGGCATTGCGGACGAGGCGCAGGCGGTGGAGCTGGAAAAGCAATTTGCGCCGGCGGAGCTGCTGCGGGATTTGTCTCTGGTGCAGGCAGCGAAGGGCGCGGTCGGAAAAAATGCCGATGCGCGCGTGGCGGCGGAGCTGTGTCTGATGCAGCTGTGCGAGCCGTCCCTCAAGCTCGATCTATCCTCGCTCGGCGCAAGAGTTTCCAAGCTGGAGTCGCGCCTTGCCTCCGGCGATTTTGCGCCCGCGCGTGCAGCGGCAAACCCTGCGCCGCAGCCGGAAGCAGACGATGACGACGATCGCCCGCCGTTCCCGGACGATGCGGACGACCCGCTGGCGGGACTCACTCCGCCGCTGGAAAAGCCGAAAAGCCCAGCAGACCCCGCGCCGCAGACCGGCGCGCAGGCAGAGCTGGACCGGCGCTGGCCCGAGCTTGCGGAAAGCCTGAGAGAGGACCTCGGCGTGCGCGAACGCGGCTTCTTTGCGCCCGGCGGACCGGTCCGGGCGGTTTTGAAGGGCGATACGCTCATTCTAACGGCGCAGACGCAGTTTGTGCTGGATATTATCAAAAACCCGCGCGTACAGCAGTTGGCATCGCAGAAGGCAAGCGCGTTTTTTGGCAGACCCATGCAGGCGCAGTTCGCGCTTGCCGGGCAGACGGACGCATCGGGCAAGGACCCGATGGACGCACTTATTGCGCGAGGAAAAGAACACAGCGATATTATGACGATCAGATAAAGGAGAGTTTAACATGGCAAAAGGCGGATACCGCGGCGGCATGCCCATGGGCGGCATGAACCAGATGCAGATGATGAAGCAGGCGCAGAAGATGCAGCAGGACCTTCTGAAGATGCAGCAGGAGATGGAGGAAAAGCAGTATGAGGCGACGGCGGGCGGCGGCGTGATTACGGCGGTCGTCAGCGGCAAGCGCGAGCTGGTGCGCGTCACGATTGACCCGGAGGCAGTCGACCCCGACGATGTGGAAATGTTACAGGATATGGTCGTTGCGGCGGTCAATGAGGCAATGCGCAAGGCAGAGGCTGACTCTGCGCAGAACATGAGCAAGCTCACGGGCGGGCTCAACCTGGGCGGTCTGTTCGGATGAAAACCTTCCCCGCCGCGCTCGAGCGGCTGAGCGAACAGTTTGCGCGCCTGCCCGGCATCGGCAGCAAGACCGCGCAGCGCCTTGCCTTTCAGGTGCTTTCCATGCCGCAGGAGCAGGCGCAGGAATTTGCCGACGCGATTCTGGACGCGAAACGGACGATTCACACCTGTCCGGTCTGTCAGAATCTGACCGATCAGGCGCTTTGCGGAATCTGCGCCGACGAAACGCGCGACCATACGACCATCTGCGTCGTGGCAGAGCCGCGCGATGTGATTGCGATGGAGCGTTCGCGCGAGTATACGGGCGTGTATCATGTGCTGCACGGCGTCATTTCGCCGCTCAACCATGTGGGACCCGACGATATCCGCATTCGAGAGCTTCTGGAGCGGCTCAAAGACGGCAGCGTACAGGAGGTCATTATGGCGACGAATCCCGACACCGAGGGCGAGGCGACTGCGATGTACTTATCGAGGCTTTTAAGACCCATCGGCGTGAAGGTGACGCGCCTTGCCTACGGCATTCCGGTCGGCAGTCAGCTGGAATACGCCGACGAGGTGACGCTGCTGCGCGCACTGGAAGGACGCAGAGAAATGTAAACAAACCCCCCGACCTGTAAGCAGGTCGGGGGGTTGCCAGCGTGTCAAAAAAGTCTTTTTGACACGCTGAGGCAGTTTTTCAAACTTCAGAA
>CALERM010000153.1 GCA_937907715.1 uncultured Clostridia bacterium | reverse complement strand
GGCTCAATCCGCAGATCGCAAAGCCGAACAGCGTCGCTGCCGGAACGAGGGTGCGGGTGCAATGATCGGAATGGTAACGAGCTGCACGGGTGAGCAGACGCTGCTGCCGGCGCTTTTGCAGTGGAGCATCAAGCGCACGGACGGTGAACCGTGCGACAGCTTCAGCGTCCAGTTCCTGTGCGGGAAGACAACGAAGGAGCTGCTGGAACAGGCGACGGAGTTTCAGGCGACGGAAAAGGGAAAGGTTGTGTTCACGGGTATTGTGGATGATTTTGAGCTGCGGCTCGGGAAAGAGGGCGCAATTGCCGAACTGACCGGGCGCGGCATGGCGGCAAGACTCATGGACATGCAGACATCGGCGGCAGAATATGTGAGCGCGCAGTTGGAGGACATTCTCAACGCCTATGTCAGACCCTGCGGCATAACGAAAATCGAGGCGGACGAGATGCCGCCGGTCCGGAATTTCGTGGTGCAGACGGGAGCGACGTGCTATCAGGCGCTGGCGGGCTTTTGCAGGCACAGCGCGGAAATTTATCCGCGCTTTCTGGCAGACGGGACGCTGGTGCTGCGAAAAGAGACTGCCGGAAACAGCATTCGGCTGGGCGGCGAAGTTCTGACGGCGCAGTATGTCAGAAACCGCTACGGTGTGGCGGCGAGACAGGTGCTGATCAACACGAGAAACGGCAGCTACCAGGCGGCGGACTATGAAGAATTTCGGGCGCTGGGCGGCACGAGAGTGCAGTATGCCGGACGAACGGGCGACAAAATCCGCGCGACGTTCCGCACGGCAGCGCAGCGGCTGGATGATGCGAAGCGTGACGAGAGGCTTCTGTATGTGACGTATCCGGGAAGCTTTCTGGCAGAGCCGCTGGACCGGGTTACGGCTTCGGTTGCCGCGCTCGGCATCCGCGGAACATTTACCGTGCAGGAGGTGCAGTCCGGCTGCGACGAAACGGGTGCAACCTGTACGCTGATTTTGAGGTGAGAAACATGTGGTTATCAAGACGGGTGATGACGGACCCCGACACGGAGGACCCGGCGACGCTTGGCACTGTGAGCATCGGCGGGCAGGTGCCTGCGGTTGTGACGGATGCGGAAAAGCGGCGCGCGAAGGTGATTTCTCCGGGCGGCTACTGCTGGAATCCGGCGGCGACCGACTGCGTGCTGGTGGTGAAGGGGAACGAACTGTATTTGGCCGGCATGCCGCAGAACGGGACAAAGGGCTTGCAGCCGGGCGAGGTGATGCTCTTTTCCAGAGGCGCGAGCGTGAAGGTGATGAATAACGGCGAGATTCATCTGGCGGGCGATGTGTACGTGGAGGGGGACCTCTATGTAAACGGGCAGAAAATGGAGGTGCCGTGAATGGAAAATCTGCTCAGAGACGGAGACTATGTGCCGAACGGATTTGGCGGGTTTACAAGGCTTTACGGGACGCAGGAGATTCTGGCGCGGGCGCTGTTCCGGCTGACGTGCAGGCGCGGCAGCTTTCCGTTCCTGCCGGAGCTGGGAAGCCGGCTACATGAACTCGGACGGGAAAGACCATCGGCGAGAACGGCTGCGGCAAAGATATTCTGCGCCGAGGCGCTGCGCGGCATGGAGCTGGAGGTGGACGATGTGCGTCTGACACAGCTGCCGGACGGGCATGCGCGCGTGGAGGTCTGGCTGACGGTGCAGGATGAAAAGCAGGCATTGGAGGTGCGGATTTGAAGGAAGTAGAAGAGCTTTACGGGAAAATGCTGGCGGTTTTTGAGGAAAAGACCGGCTTTACGATGGACGGCACGGCAGATCTGGCGGTCCGGCTGTATGCCGCGGCGGCGCAGATCCAGTCGCTCTACACCTACAGCGACTGGGCGATGAACCAGAGCTTCCCGCAGACGGCGACGGGCGAGTATCTGGACTATCACGCGGCGCTGCGCGGGATAACGAGAAAGGCGGGAACCAAAGCTTCAGGCATTTTGCGCTTTAAGATTGACCAGGCGCTGGAGGACGACCTGCCGATTTCCGCTGGCACGGTTTGTACGACAGCGGGGCTGGTCCGGTTTGTCACGATACAGGACGGCGAGATTGCGGCGGGGGAACTGTATGCCGACATTCCGGCGGAGGCGGAAAGCGTGGGTGCCAGCGGCAACGTGGGCGCAGAGACGATCACGGTACTGACCAGAGCGCCGGAGGGAGTCACGGGCGTTCTCAACCCGCGTGCGTTTACCGGCGGAAGCGGTGCGGAGTCGGATGACGATCTGCGTGCGCGCGTCCTTGACAGCTTCATCCGCCTGCCGAACGGCGCGAACGCCGCGTTTTATGAGCTGCGGGCGCTGAGCCACAAGGGTGTGGATGCGGCGGTGGTCATTCCGCGCATGAACGGCATCGGCACGGTCGGAGTTGTCATCGCCGCGCCGGAGGGCGAGCCGCCGCAGACGCTCTTGCAGCAGGTGCAGGCGGATCTGGACGCGGTGCGCGAGATCGCGGTGGACGTGACGGTCATGGCGCCGGAAATTGAGACGGTTCCGGTTTCGGCGGAGATTCTGCCCAAAGCAGGTGTGCGCTTCGAGACGGCAAAAAGCGCGGCGGAGAAGGCGGTCAAGGCGCTCTTTACGGGCGCGCTGCTTGGTAAGAGCCTGTATCGCTCGGCAATCAGCAGCGCGATTTTTGCGACGGGTCTGGTGGAAAACGTGGCGCTTTTGCAGCCGCAGGCGGACATTCCGGCAGCGGCGAAAACGCTTTGCAGACTCGGCGCGCTTACCATTACGGAGGCGGAGGCATGAACTACGCGAACGAGCTTGTAAGCATGCTCCGACCGCTCGGCGTCTACAGTTTTCGGGATGGGAGCTTTTCTCTTGCAGAGCTGCAGGCGCTGGGTGCGGCGCTGGACGCGGCGGACGAGGCGTTCGGCGCGGCGCAGAAGGAATCCATTGTCATGACGGCGCAGGACGAAGGGCTTTCCAAAATGGAGGCGCTGTTCCGAAGCAGACCTCCGGCAAAGACCATCGATGCCCGGCGCGCGGCAATCGCGGGCTTTCTGAGAATCAGCGGCGACGGCTTTACCCTTGCGGCGCTGAACCGGTGTCTGTGCGCGTGCGGTGTTGCTTGCAGCGTGGAGGAAACGGGCGAGGTAAATCGGGTGAAGGTCTGGTTTCCGGGCGTGATGGGGATTCCGGACGGCTTTGCGGAGATGAAAATTATCATTGAGGATATTCTGCCGTGTCAGCTGGGCATTACCTACTGGTTCCGCTACTGCACGTGGCAGGAGACGCAGGACTACGGTCTGACGTGGGCAGACGTAAACGCTATGACGTGGCATGAGTGGGAGACATATCACGAGGACCCGGCGTAAAACCCGGAAAGCATAAAACAGCCGGTGCAGCAGAACGTTCTGTTGCACCGGCTGCTGCGCTTTGGGAAAACCAAAACGAACGCTCCGGGCAGTTCGCGTTGAACTGTCCGGGGCGTTTTGCTGCCGTATGGGAATTTTCTGCTAATCGATGAAGCGGGCAGGGTCGACGCTCTCACCGTTTTGCCGGACGGCAAAGTGCAGGTGAGAGGCAGATGCGGACTCCAGAAGCGCGCTTGCACCGACAGAGCCGATGGTGTCCCCCGCAGTGACGCGCATGCCGGCAGAAACGACTGGCATGGCGGCAAGATTGGAGTAGCAGGTTTCGTAGCCCTCCGGGTGCGAGATGACGACGGTGGTGCCTAAGAATTCATCGTCGTAAACCGCGGTGACGGTACCGGAGCAGGCTGCGCGGACAGGCTCTCCTGCCAGCGCGGCAAGATCAATGCCGTCGTGCGTACGCCAGTCCTGTGTGGTGGCGTTGAAGGAAAGCTCCTGCATGCTGTAGGGCGCGATCTGCTCACCGGAGACGGGCCAGACGCGGACCGAGAGCGTTTCAGCGGCAGGCGTCTGCGCGGCGGTATCCGCCGTGTTCTGGGACCCGGCAGCGGAGCCGGACGTGGGCTTCTGCGCCTGCGCTTTTTCGCCCTGCTGCGGTTTGCTGCCGGACGAGGAAGACTTGTCCTCCGGAATTTCCGCACTGGTTGCGACGGAAAGGGTCTGCTCGTTCAGGGATTTCTTCTCGGAAACAGCACCGGACACAAACAGATAGCCGGAGATTCCGACTGCGAGAATGCACAGGAACAGGACGATGTAGTAGCCTTTCTCCTGAAGGAATTTCCTGAAGCGGTTGGATTCGGAATGTTCATTGTTTTGCATGGTTTACACCTCCTGAGCCTAGTATTGCCGCAGCTCTGGAAGCATATACCTGAAAATGAAAGATTATCTTACCCCGGCAAGCCCGCGCTCGGGCGCGAAGTAGCGGTCCAGACAGTATTTGAGGATGGTGCTTCGGGTGACGATGCCGATGAAGGCGTTCTTGTCGTCGATGACGGGGACAAAGTTCTGGTCTGCGGCGACGAGGACAAGGTCTTCAATGCGCGTGTCGACGCGGACGGGGTGAATCTCGCGGCGGGGAAGAATTTCGGGAATAGAGTGGTCCTCGGTCTGGCGCAGGTCCATGACGCACAGGCGTTTGAACGCCCAGAGAAGGTCTCCCTCGGTCAGTACGCCGCAGTAACTGCCGTCCTTATCGAGAACCGGCAGGGCGGTATAGCCGGAATTTTCCATACGCTCCATCGCCTGACGCAGGGTGGAGCCGGCGTCGATATAGGAACACAGCGCCTTCGGCGTCAGGAAAAACAGAATGTTCATGTGGCTGGTCTCCTTTGATAGTCGCGGCAGGAATGCCGGTTTTGTGTGGGATATATATTTCAAGTTTACCATAACAAAGTGGGAAAGAAGTGACAAAATTGTGAATTACGCGCAAGGATTTGCTGAAGAACATTTATCTTGAATTTTGCCGCTGCTTCGTTTATGCTAAAGTCGGAGATCAGAATGGAGGGATGTCAATACATATGACACTGGATGAACTGAAGGTCGGCGGCAGAGGGAGAATTACAGCCGTCGGCGGAGAGGGAATTCTGCGCTGCAGACTTCTGGACATGGGGCTGATTCCGCAGACAGTGGTTTCGGTCACAAAGGTCGCGCCCATGGGAGATCCGATGGAGCTTCTGCTGCGCGGCTACAGTCTGACACTGCGCAAGGAGGACGCCCGGAGCATCACCGTAGAGGAGGTGCCCGTATGATTCTTGCGCTGGCAGGCAATCAGAACTGTGGAAAGACGACGCTTTTCAATCAGCTTACGGGCTCCAATCAGCACGTGGGCAATTTTCCCGGCGTGACGGTCGAGCAGAAAAGCGGGCAGGTGCGCGGGCAGAAAAACTGCACCGTGGTAGACCTGCCTGGTATTTACTCGCTGCGCCCGTATACGGCGGAGGAGATCGTGACGCGCGATTTTATTCTGCGGCAGAAGCCGGACGGCATCATCAACATTGTCGATGCGACGAATCTGGAGCGGAACCTCTATCTGACGCTGCAGCTTCTGACGCTGCGCGTGCCGATGGTGCTGGCGCTCAATATGATGGACGAGCTGACCGGAAACGGCGGCAGCATCGAC
>CALERM010000152.1 GCA_937907715.1 uncultured Clostridia bacterium | reverse complement strand
AAATGCGCCCCGACCTGACGGTCGGGGCGCATCGTCTTTCAAAAGCCTCGTAGAGTTTCGCCCCGCAGGGCGAAATAAAATGGAAATCTATTTTATCCGGCGGCTCCGCCGACCGGACTGGACAGCCGTTAGCGGCTTTGCCGCTTACGGATGTCGCGTACTCCTTGCGGGTAAAAATACCACTCGCCTCGCAAGTGTGGAATTTTACGCCTCTGGCGCAAAATTATGCGCGCAGTCGAGGCGCAACCCCTTCTGTCAAAAAAGCAATCGCTTTTTTGACAGTTTTATCCGGAAAAGCTGACGGAGTTCTGGCAGACGTAATAGATTCTGCGGTCGGCGTCGTTCGCCAGCACCAGCACCTCGCCGACGCTTCCGAGCACCGCCGCGTTCGCAACCAGCAGCGGTCCCGCCGCAACCGACGCGGTGCGCCGGCCGGAGAGCCGGGAATCGGTGCAGTCGCAGGGCGTGGGCTTCATGACGGGCGTGTTGTCGGGAAGCGGAGGCCGGCCCGGATGCAGCGCCTGCCACAGAAGGCTCTTGAGCTGGGCATAGACCGTATCCTGCGTGTCGGACGTCGGGACCGTAAACGCCACCGCCGTCAGAGCACACACCGACACCGCGCTGGGCGTAAACGCCGGTCCCGACGCGCAGCAGCTGTCCGTTGCGCAGACCGGAATCGGATAGTAGATCTGCCCGCTGACCTCCAGATCGTCACATGTACAGGGCTTGATGCTGACGAACTCGCCCGCAAGCGGTCCTGTGAGATTGTCGTAGGCGGTCGTCGCCGTGTCCGGGCAATTCAGGGACGTGCCGAGGACGAAATTGGGCGTAAAGAATGCGAACTGGCTGTAGTCCACAAGCGGGGCAAGGCGCGGATCGCACAGCAGCTCCAATGCGCCCAGCATCCCCGCCGCGCAGCCGCAGCCGCAGTCCACATCCGCTTCTTCCGCGCGCGGAGCAGGCGGCGCCGGCGGTCTCGGAGGCATCGGCGGATACGGCGGCACCGGCATGCAGCCCGGCGGGCATGCGGGCGGGCACGGAGCCGGAGGCGGCGGCGGACAGGGATTCGCAGGCGGCGGGCAGGTATTTACCGGTTGTGTACACGAGCAGCCGCCGGTGGTTGTGTAGTTGCAGTTTGGATTCATATCATCACTCCTCAAAACGGTTGGTTTTCTCTCGACTACACCTACTTTATGCCGTGGCTTCTCAAATGGTTCCCTTGCTTTTTTCGCCCGTTTCCGCTATGATGAAGAAAGTCAAAAACGTCTGGAAGTGTTTTTTATCATGCTGCAAAAGGTTTTCTGTATTCTGCTTGCCGTCTGTCTGAGCGTACCTCTGGCTTGCTCTGCGCTTGCCGCCGATACGCCGGAGGTGGTGGAAATGCCCACTGTCGTCACGCCGCTGCAAAAAGAACCCGAGGCGGAAGAAGCCGGTGCCGCGCCGGAAGAGGCTGCCGAAGAAGCCGGTGCATCGGAAGAAGACACGCCGTCCGGTCTTGCCGCGCTGTTTGACGAGTTTCGCGCGCAATACAATCTGACCGAGCAGAACTTTGCCGTCAGCTATTACGACACCGTCACGCAGGAAAGCTACGACTGGAACGAGACGCACATGATGGTCGCGGCAAGCACCTTCAAGCTCCCGCTGAATCTCTATTATTATGAGCTGGAAAATGCGGGCGAGATTGCGTCCGACGCGCTCATTACCCAGGGCGGCGCGACGCTGGACCTGTGCCACTACTTGAGCATTGTCGAGTCGAACAACGAAATTTCCCACGCGCTTTTGTACCGCATCGGCACGTTTGTAGAGTATAAAGAGGCGATGCGCAAATACTTCACCATGACGGACGACGAAATCGACCCCAAATACTATCAGAACAACTTCTACTGCACGCGCATGATGATGGACACGCTCAAATACATCTATGCGCGGCAGGAGGAATTTCCCGAGCTGATCGACTACATGAAGCAGGCGCACCCGCAGAACGGTTACTTCAAAGCGAAGGTCACCGAGATGGAGGTCGCGCACAAGTACGGCAGCTTCGAGGGCGCGGAAAACGACGTCGGCATCTTCTATGCCGAGCACCCGTTCCTGCTCGCCGTGTATACGCAGAACGTCGGTGAGGGCGTCGTGCAGGACGCGGCGCGGCTTGCCGCCGACTATAACGCGCAGCAGACGGAAGCATATAACCGTCAGGCGCTGCAGGCGCAGCTGGACGCCTTCGAGGCAGAAAAGCAGGCACGCCTACAGGATGCCGAAGCGCGCGCGGAGAAAGCCCGCCTTGCCCTTGCCGCCGCGCAGGAGGCAGAAAACGCCGCGTCAACCGGCAACGCTCTTTTGCTCGAAGCCGAGCCGGACGATGAACCGGAGCAGACGCCTTCGCAGCCGCAGGAGCCGAAAACATCTGCGTCCGCCTTCCAGTTTAACCCTGACAATTTCGAATGGTGGATGCTTGCCGTAGCGGCGGCGGTGCTGCTGCTTGGAAGCGGCGGCGTGCTGCTTATCTGGAAGACCGGCAAAATGAAGGAGCTTGCGCACGACGCCGAGCAGGACGAGGACGCCCCGGACGACGCTGACACAGAGGCAAGCGAGTCCAAAGAAGATACCCAGCTCCCCACCTGACCGAAAAACCTTCCCGGAAACGGGAAGGTTTTGCTTGTATTTCTTCGTATGATTTGTTATACTAAGTATGAAAAGTTATACCAACAAGGAGGCTATTTTATGGCGATGCAATTTCCGAAGGGAAAATTCATCAGCATGGTCAAGGTCGGCGAGAAGGGGCAGATTGTAATCCCCAAGGGCGCGCGCGACCTGTTTGCGATTCAGCCGGGAGACAATCTGCTGCTGCTTGCCGACGAGGAAAAGGGCATTGCGCTCGTTCCGTCGGAATCGCTCGATACGCCCGCAGCGCTGTTTGCGCTGGGAAAGGAAGTGAGCCGCGATGACGGAAATTCTGACGGTCCGGAAGCTGTGTAAGCATTATCCCGCGTTCGAGCTGCACGACGTGAGCTTCTCCATCCGCGCGGGTAGCATCATGGGACTCATCGGGCGAAACGGCGCGGGCAAGACGACAACGATCAAATCGCTCCTGCGCCTGGTTCGCCCGGACGGCGGCAGCGTCGAGTTTCTGGGGCAGCCGGTCGATGAACATGCGGCGGCTTTGCGCCGGGAGGCGGGCTATGTGTCGGGAGACCTCTGCTACTATCCGAGAAAGCGGCTCTCGCAGCTGACCGCCGTCACCCGCAGCTTCTATCCTGCGTGGGACGATGCGCGGTATGAAGCGCTCCTGCGCCGGTTCTCGCTGGACAGCAGCAAGCGCGTGTGCGAGCTTTCCGCCGGTATGAAGGTCAAATACCAGCTTGCCTGCGCCCTGTCGCACGGGGCAAGGCTTCTGATTCTCGACGAGCCGACGTCCGGTCTGGACCCTGTGTCGCGAGACGATCTTCTGGAGCTTCTTCGTTCGCTGTGCGAGCGAGACGGCGTGTCGGTTCTTTTCTCCACGCATATTACCAGCGATCTGGACGCCTGCGCCGACGATGTGACGTATCTGCAAAACGGAACCGTTGCCCAGAGCGTATCGCTTGCCGGATTCACCGCGCCGTGGAAAAAGCTCACGGGTTCTGAAGCTGCGCTTACCCCGGCGCTTCGAAGCGCTCTGCGCGGGCTTCGGGTTCACAGGGGCGAATTTGAGGCGCTTTACCCCAGCGATCTGCCCTGTCCCGCAGGCTGCCGCGAGGAGCTGGCGGATTTGCAGACCGTCATGGTGTATCTGGAACGGGAGGTGGAGACGGTATGACGTTACTCAAAAAAGAGTGGAAGCTCGTGATGATGCCGGTGCCGCTGCTGTTTTTGCTTCTGAGCGCGCTGGTGCTGGTTCCGAACTATCCGTACTACGTGACATTCTTCTATACCACGCTCGGTATTTTTCTCATGATGCAGTCCGCGCGCGAAAACCGGGACCTTTATTACATGGCGCTGCTGCCGGTGACAAAGCGCGATATGGTCCGGGCGCGGTTCCTGCTCGTTCTGAGCGTGGAGGCGCTGCAGGTGCTGGTCTGTATCCCGTTCATGCTCCTGCGCGCCAGCTACGGCTCGGTCAAAAACGCCGTCGGCATTGAGGCGAACGTCGCGTTTCTGGGGCTTTCTCTGGTGCTGCTGGGCGTTTTCAACCGCATCTTCTTCCCGATGCACTACAAAAACGCCTACGACCTGGGAAGGCCGTTCCTGCTTTCTAGCATCGCGCTGGCTCTGGGCGTTCTTGTTCTGGAGACGCTCCAGCACCTCCTTCCCTACCTGAAAGACGTCTGCGACAGCTATCAGGCTGCCGATCAGCTGCGCCAGCTTCCGGTGCTGCTCGGAGGGCTTCTGGTGTTCTCGCTCCTGAGCGTGCGCAGCTTCACCTTAAGCGTCCGCCGCTTTGAAAAAGCCGATCTGTAATACCCGTGCAAAAAGAGCCTTCCCGGAAAGGAAGGCTCTTCGTCTTATTCACCCTGCTTGGGCAGCTGCGGATTGCCGTTTTTGTTTCCGTTTCCGCGATAGCGGCGGCGGCGCGGGCGCTTGGGCGCGTCCGAAGCTCCCTCGGCACGTTCGGCAGGCTGCTTTTCTCCTGACGGCTTTTCGCCCTGCGGCTTTCGCTCCGGATTCTGGCGCGGCGGGCGTGGCTTTTGCTCGTTGGGGCGCTTCTCGCGGCGCGGTTCGCCGGGCTTTTCCTGCCGTTCGGCAGATTTTTCCGGCGCTCTTTCGCCCTGCGGTTTTGCCTCCATCGGCGCGCCGTCCGGGTTCTTTCCGCGTCCGCGGCGACGGCGGCGGCGGTTCTGCCCGGCAGGCTTGTCGCCCGCTTCCGACTTGTCCGCCTCGCCCGGCGTCAGCGAAATTTCCCGTCCGCTCAGCAGCTCGTTCTGCACGCCGAACGCACTCTGCTGGTCAAACTCGCTCACCTGATCGGGGTAGATCAGATCCATCAGCGGCTCGAACTCGTCCTGCTTCGGCTGCTCCTTGCGCGGCTTCGAGGAAATCGGCGCAAGATCCTTCGGAATCGGGGGATCGTTCTTGCGCGCCTTGCCGCTGCGCAGCACGCAGATGTCACAGTTCTTGTAGCAGCCGACGGTCTCGGGGCTGTCTTCCATACGCACCTTCACGCACTGGCGCAGCAGATTTACCTCCGTCACCGTGCCGCGCCCGTCGGGCGTGTCGACAAACGATTCGTTTTTCGGCGCAGTCTTGAGCAGATCCTCATACGCCTCCTGCTCATACTTGAGGCAGCACATGAGCCGACCGCAGGTGCCGGAAATCTTCGTGGGGTTGAGGCTCAGATTCTGCGTCTTTGCCATCTTGATGGAGACCGGCTGGAAATCGTCGAGAAATTCCTTGCAGCAGAAGGGTCTGCCGCACACACCGAGACCGCCCACCATCTTTGCCTTGTCCCGGACGCCGATCTGGCGCAGCTCAATGCGCGTGCGGAACGCGGAGGCAAGGTCCTTGACCAGCTCGCGGAAGTCCACGCGCCCCTCGGCGGTAAAGAAGAAGAGAATCTTGCTGCCGTCGAATGCGACCTCGGCAGAAACCAGCTGCATTTCGAGCTTGTGGTCCGCAATCTTCTGCTGGCAGACCTCAAAGGCGCGCTTCTCCTTTTCCTGATTGTCGCGGTTGATGCGCTCGTCCTGCGCGGTTGCCATGCGAAGCACCTTGCGCAGCGGCGGCACAATCTCCGACGCTTTGACCTCATGGCATGCGCCGGTGCAGATGCCGTATTCATCGCCGCGCGCAGTCTCAATGATCACATGATCGCCGGATACCGGGCGCAGCTCGCCGGGGTCAAAGAAATAGGTTTTCGCGTTGTTGCGGAAGCGGATATCCACCACCGTCACGCGCTCCGGCTGCGCGGGCGCAGCCTCCTGCGCCTGTTCAGACGGCAGCTCTTCCGCTGAGGCTTCGATTGCCTGCAAAAGCTCCGCCTGCGCCGCCTGCTGTTCAAGAAGCGCTTCCGCCAGCGCTTCGTTTGTTATTTCTTCTGCCTGCGCGCTCAGCACCGTCTCCGGCTGCTGCGCGGTGACATCCAATTTCTGTTCGTCCATAGTGTCTCCCATCTATCTGAAACCAAATCTTTTTCTGCCGATGCCGCTTCATCGCAGCGACACGCAAAGCCCGCCGACGACGGCGCCGACGCCGACGTTGCCGTTCAGATCGTCCGCCGCCTGCTGCAAAAGCTCCGCCGCCTGCAAAAGCTCTGCGCCCGTTCTGCCGCGCAGAAGCGCCTGCACGGGTTCAAACGCCGTATGCGTACCGGCTCTGGCGCGCAGCGCCATGGAAAGAAGCTTTCTTGTCTGCTCGAGAACCGACAAAACCTGTTCACGCTTGTATTTTTCCATCGGAACCAGCGCCTGCAAAAGCGCCAGCGTGTCCCGCGCGGCAAAGCCGTTTGCAAGCGCCAGCGCCTGCTCTGAAAACAGCCCATCCTTCAGCGCCTCGCACGCAGGACCGAGATAGCCTTCCGCCTGCTCCAGCGCAGAAATAAGATTCTGCTCGCTCTCGTCCGGAAACCGCCGCCGCAGCTCGGGCAGCGCCTCACCGGGTGTGAGCGGCGAGAGCTGCAATTGCACGGCGCGGCTGCGGATGGTCGGCAGCAGCTTTTCCGCGCTCGTCGTCAGAAGCAGGAACACCGCGTAATCGGGCGGCTCTTCGAGGATTTTCAGCAGCGCGTTCTGCGACGGCGCGCCCAGATCCTGTCCGCGCGGAAGAATATAAATCTTCTTTCTTCCCTCGTTCGGGCGGATGAACACATCGCTTCTCGCCTGCCGGATGATGTCGACCGCAACGTTTTTATGCTCCGTGTCGTCGATAGTAATCACATCCGGATGCTGCCCGGACAGGACCTTCCGGCACGCCGGGCAGACACCGCAGCCGGGATTGGCTTCGTCCCTGCATTCCAGCGCCGCCGCCATGCGAAGCGCCAGCGTCTTTCTTCCCGAGCCTTCGACGCCGCAAAGCAGATAGCAGTGGGAAGTTTTCCCCTGCCGGAAGCTCTCCTGCAACCGCTGTTTCAGCATATCGTTGCCAAGAAATCCGTCAAAGTTCATTTGCCCGCTCCTTTCCCGCTTTATAGCATCTACTTTCCTAGGGTGTATCTGAAAACTCCCGATGTGACCGGCGGCGAGGAATTTTTGCGCTGAGCAAGACATTTTTCCGCAGGAATACTGACGTATTTCAAGGAAAAATGACGCTGACGCAGCGTGAAAAGGTCCGCTGTCCGGGTGCGTTGGGGGTTTTCAGATACACCCTAAATATATAGTATACCAGCATTTTTGCCATCGCGCTACTGTTTTTTTCAGCCGCTTCCGCACTCCGGTTTTTCCGCGCGCTGTGTTTGATAATATCGAATATTTTACTAATATTTTCGTTTTTACCGGACAAATATTGCTGCGTCACTTGACAAGGCGCAGCGATACCGTTATTCTATGTTCAGAATCACCATTTCCGGGAGGTATGAAAATGAACAGAAGAATTCTTGCGCTTCTGCTTGTGTTTGCGATGTTCGCCGTGCTCACGACCGGCTGCGCATCCGGCAAGCAGGAGACGGACACAAATGACACCACGCAGACCGAACAGACAGAAGCTGCGGAAGAGACTGCCGAACCGGCGGAGGAAGCCAGCACGGCGCTTGACACGCTCGTCTTCACCGACAGCCTCGGACGAGAGGTCGAGCTTCCCAGGGACATCACCCGCATCGCGCCCAGCGGCGCCGTTGCAACGATGATCCTCGCGGCAATTGCCCCGGAGTGCATGGTCACCGTCCATGCAACGCCAAGCGAAAGCCAGATGGTGTTCCTGCCCGCAAGCCTCGCGTCGCTGCCTGAGACCGGTCAGATGTACGGCAGCAAGGCGAACCTGAACCTTGAGACGCTGCTTGCCGCCGATCCGCAGGTCGTCATTGACCTTGGCGACAAGAAGGGCGATATGACTGAGGACCTCAACGCGCTGCAGGAGCAGATCGGCATCCCCGTGATTTTCATCGAAGCAGATCTTGCGCATATGGCAGACGCATTCCGCACGCTCGGCGGTCTTCTGGCAGGCAAGGCGGACCGCGGACAGGAGCTTGCCGATCTCGTCGACCGCACGACCACAATGGCAGCTGAAAGCTCCGCAAAAATTACCGACGGCATGCGCGTGCGCGCCATGTACACCACCGGCGAGGACGGACTCGGCACCAACGCCGCAGGCTCCATGCAGGCGCAGGTTCTGGATCTGGTCGGCGTGGAAAATGCGGTCGTTGTCGAAGACGTCAGCAGCAAGGGCGGCAGCAATGTCATCAGTCTCGAACAGCTCTATCAGTTTGACCCCGACGTCATCCTCTTTGCCGACGGCAGTATCTATGACACCGTGGCAGACGATTCCGCATGGTCTCAGCTGACTGCGATTTCCAGCGGCAGATACTATGAGATTCCCGGCTCCCCCTACAGCTGGCTGTCCGGTCCTCCGTCGATGAACATGATTCTCGGCGTGTGGTGGCTCGGCAACCTGATTTATCCGGAAATTTACGACTACGACATGGCAGAAATGACGCAGGCGCTTTACAAGACCCTCTGGGGCTATGAGCTTTCCAGCGACGAAGTGGCCGCGCTTCTGGCAAATTCCACCTTGAAGGCTGCAAGGTAACGGATTGCTGCTTCCTGCCGTGGCAGCGTGGGGTGACTGGACCCGTAGTCCAGGGACCAGGGAAGGTTCTGGCAGAGACCTGCCAGAAAAAATCGCCGGACTTTCGTCCGGCGATTTTCGTAATCTTATCTGTTGTTGTAAGCCTTGATGCCGAGAGCGAGCAGGTCCATGGCGCGCTCGAGCTTATCCTGCTTGAGGATGTAGGCAATACGGATTTCGTTCTTGCCCTTGCCCGGGGTGGCGTACATGGGAGCGCCCGGCGCGAACATGACGGTGTCGCCGTTGTCATCGAACTCTTCGAGCAGCCACTTCTGGAAGTTGTCCGCGTCGT
>CALERM010000151.1 GCA_937907715.1 uncultured Clostridia bacterium | reverse complement strand
TTCCTCCGGCTCTTTTTCGTAGAGCCTGTATTCATAGCAGGACAGCTCCCGGTGAATCTGGGGGGAATAGCTGTGACCGAGCTTCCTGCCGAGCAGTCCGCAGCGCAGCATCCTAGATCACCTCGCTGTAGCTTCCGAGATACGAGAACTGCTCGCAGATGCCGGGAAGCTCCGCCATGAGCTGCAAAAAGTCGGGGGAGTAGATGGACGTATCGAGATCGAAGTAGAACGCGAACTCAAAATCACGCTCCGGAATCGGGCGGCTTTCGAGCTTGTTGAGGTTGATGCCGAGGGCGTTGAACAGCGACAGAACCTGATACAGGGCGCCCGGCTTGTGCGCCAGCACCATGCGAAGGCTCGTGCGGTCCGCACCCGGATAGATCTCCAGATTCTTGCTGATGCAGATAAAGCGGGTATAGTTGTTGCCCTGGTCCTGTACGCACTCGGCAAGCGCCGTCAGACCGTAGAGCGCGCCGCAGGTGCGCGAGGCGAGCGCCGCAACGTCGTTTCTGCCGCTCTCGGCGACAAATTTTGCCGCCGCCGCCGTATTTTCGCAGCGGATGATCTGCACATTCGGCAGTGTCTTCAAAAATTCCTGGCACTGACCGATTGCCTGCTCATGCGAGTAGACCTCGCGGATGTCGGAAAGCTTCGTGCCGGGACGGACAAGCAGACTGTGATCGACCTTGAGCCGCGTGCTGCGGACGATGAAAAACTCATGCTGGAGCATCAGATCGTAGACCTTGTTGACCGAGCCTGCCGTACTGTTTTCCAGCGGAATGATGCCGTACTGGCAAAGACCCTTTTCAATTGCCGAGAAGACCGCCTCAAAGTTCGAGAAATACAGAATGTTCGGCGCCTGGAAGAGCTTTTCGCAGGCAATCTGAGAGTATGCGCCCTCCACGCCCTGGCAGGCGACCATCGCCTTGGGCGGGAAAAGATTCGGGGTCTGCTCGATTGCGGCAGCAATTTTTTTTGGAAGTTCTGCGTCGTTGCCGAGCAGCCGGTGCTGGTAAGCTCTGCTCAGCGAAAAGATGAGAGAATACAGGCATCTGACGCTGTTCTCCAGCTCCTCCGGCACCAGCTCGGAGATGGCGGCAAGCTTCTGGCGCTCACGACCGGCGTCCAGAACGGGAAGGTTGTGCTCCTTTTTGTACGCGGCAATCTCCGCGGCGCAGGACATGCGCTCGGCAAAGAGCTTCGTCAGCTGGCTGTCGATTTCGTCGATGGTTTTGCGGGACTGTTCCAAGTTCATGATTCATTACCTCCTGTAAGTTCCGGATGCAGCAAGTGCGTCAAAAATAGCGATTGCCGCGGCAGCTTCCATGCACGGCACTGCGCGCGGGACGATGCACGGGTCGTGTCTGCCGTGGATATGGAGTACTTCGTTTTGCTTTTCGGAAAGACGGACCGAGTCCTGCGGCTTTCCGATAGAGGGCGTTGGCTTGACGGCGGTGCGGAAGACGATCGGCATGCCGTTGGAAATGCCGCCGAGAATGCCGCCGCAGTGGTTTGTTTCGGTGACGACGCTGCCGTTTTCCATGCGGTAGGCGTCGTTATTCTCGCTGCCGCGCAGCTTTGCCGCCTCGAAGCCGAGACCGAATGCAATGCCCTTGACGGCGGGGATGGCAAAGACGAGCTGGCTGATCCGGTTTTCCAGACCGCCGAACATCGGCTCTCCCAGCCCGGCCGGAACGCCGAGGATACGGCACTGGATCACGCCGCCGACAGAGTCCTCCTCCGCGCGCGCCTGCGCAATGACTGCCTTCATTTTTTCGGCGGCTTCGTCGCTCGTTGCGGGGAAATCCTTCTGCGCGACCGGCGCGTCAAAGTCAGAATCATCCCGGATTCCGGCGATGGCGTCGATGCGCGCCATGACCTCGATGCCCTTTTCCTGCAGCAGCTGCTTGCAGATGCCGCCCGCGATGCAAAGCGGCGCCGTCAGTCTGCCGGAAAAATGTCCGCCGCCGGCAACGTCCTGAAAGCCGCCGAATTTGACCTGCGCGGTATAGTCGGCATGCCCGGGACGCGGCACGTCCACGAGATTTTTGTAGTCCTGCGAGCGGGTGTTGGTGTTTCGAATGATAGCGCTAAGCGGCGCGCCGCAGGTCACATTTCCGACGAGACCCGAGAGAAACTCCGGGCTGTCTGCTTCTTTTCGCGGCGTGGACCAGGCATTCTGCCCGGGGGCGCGCCGGCGGAGAAACGCGGAAAGCTCGTCCATATCGATCGCAAAGCCGGCAGGAAGTCCCGCAAGGCTCATGCCGATTGCCGCGCTGTGCGACTGCCCGAAGATGGAAAGCTCCAGAACCTCGCCATGATAAAAGCTGCTCATGTGGGGTCTCCTTTCAGTGCGTCCAGCGTCTGCCAGAACGCGGGATAGGATTTGGAGGTGCATTGCGCGCCAAGCACCGTGACGGGCGCTTTGCAGCCGCCAGCGAGAATTGCCGCCAGCATGGCGATGCGGTGATCGCCGAAGGAATCGGCGCTGCCGCCTGAAAGCTGCGGGCGGCCTGTGAGAATCAATCCGTCCGGAAGCTCCTGCGCCTGAGCGCCGAGGGCGTTCAAAGTCTCGGCGACGGTGTGCAGCCGGTCGGATTCCTTGAGGCGAAGCCGTGCGGCGTTGCGGATTTCGGTTTTGCCGCGGGCAACAGCGGCGACGGCGGCGACGGCGGGAATCAGATCCGGGATGGGACCTGCGTCAATGGAAATGCCGTGAAGCGGCGCGCTTCGGACCAGAATGCCGTCTGTTTGGATTTGGACCTCCGCACCGAACGCGCGCAGAAGCTCGAGAACCGCCCGGTCTGCCTGACCGCTCTGCGCGTTCAGACCGGACGCAAAAATACCGGTTGGGGACAGCGCGCCCGCGCAAAGGAAAAACGCTGCGCCGGACCAGTCTCCCTCGGCGCTGCAGCCGTCCGGGAGCGCATAGCGCTGGTTCCCGGGAATGGAAAGACAGGCTCCGTTTTTGGAAAAGCGGATGCCGGATTTTAAGACGGCGTCCTGCGTCATGGAAAAGTAGCTTGCCGATTGGAGTGCGCCGGTAATTTCCAGCGTGCTGTCGCCATCGAGCAGCGGCAGGGCAAATAACAGCCCCGACAGATACTGCGACGACACATCGCCCGGAAGCGAGAAGTGCCCAGACCGCAGCTGCCCGGAAACATGCAGAAGCGAGCCTTCGCGATGAATGACCAAGCCGTGCGCCGTCAAAACCTCGTCCAGCGGGTGCAGCGGGCGCTCGGGGAGTCTGCCTTCCATCTGAAATACGCCGGAAAGCCCCAGCGCGCCCAGAACTGGCAGCAGAAAACGAAGCGTCGAGCCGCTTTCGCGGCAGAAAAGTTTACATAATCTGATGCGCTGCCGATTTGCAAAGACCGGCGTAACGGAAATGCGGCTTTCCTTGTGCGTGATTTGCGCGCCCATCGCGTTTAGACAGTCGATGGTGGCAAGAATGTCATCGGAGAAGGTGTCGCAAAATATCGTAACAGGTGCGGTTCCGAGCGCGGCGCAGATCAGAAGCCTGTGCGCGTGCGATTTGGACGCGGGCGCGCGGAAACTGCCGGAAAGGCTGCCCGGCGCAACCACGCGGTTCATTGCGCGCCTCCGGCGGTGAGCCAGTCGGGAATGTCGCAGACGGGAACAGGAACGAGCGTGCAGCGTCCGATCTTTTCGGGGACGACAAGCGTCACCGTGCCGCCCATTGTCTTTTTGTCACTGCGCACAATATCCAGAAGCGAAAGCACCGGATAGGGAACCTCCGTCGGGAGGTGATACTGCTTCAAAAGCGCAATCAGCTGCTCGAGCGTATCTTCTTTGCAGTAGCCTTTTTTTACTGCGGCGCGCGTCATCATAACCATGCCGATGGCGACCGCGCAGCCGTGGCTGATGGAAAAGTCGCTGGCGGCTTCCACCGCATGACCGAACGTGTGACCGAGGTTTAAATACTGGCGCGCGCCGGTGTCGAACTCGTCCTCCTCCACGACGTCGCGCTTCATCGAGATGCAGAACTCCAGCATATGCTCGAGCTGCTCGCGCGGCGGCGTTTTCTGAAGGCCCTCAAAAAAGGAATGGCTTTTGAGCATCGCCGCCTTGATTACCTCCGCGCAGCCGTCATAGAAAATGGAGTCGGGGAGCGTGGACAGGACATGCGGATCGCAGAGGACCAGCGACGGCTGGCAGAACGCGCCGACGAGATTTTTGCCAGCTGGGAGATCGACCGCCGTCTTGCCGCCGACCGAGGAGTCGACCTGAGACAGAAGCGTCGTCGGAATCTGCACGAACCGGACTCCACGCAGATAGGTCGCCGCGGCGAAGCCCGCCATGTCTCCGGTCACGCCGCCGCCGAGCGCGATGACGAGCCCCTTGCGCGACAGATGCCGCGCAGCAAGCGCATTTAAGATATCGGCGTAGACCGAGAGATTTTTCGACTGCTCGCCGTGCGGGAACGTGAAGCTTGTCACATCGAAGCCGGCATTTTGCATGGAATGCAATACCGTCTCACCGTAAAGTGCCCAGACGGTATCGTCGCTGACGATCAGCGCCTCTCCCGCGCCGCAGACGGTTTTGATTTCTTCGCCCGCGCGCTCGAGAATGCCGCGCTCAATCAGAATATCGTAGCTTTTCGAGGCGTTTACATGGATGGTTTTCATCTGCCGTCTACCTCCTCCTTGCGCCGTCTGCCGTCGTCGAGAAGTTTTGTAAGTCCCGCGAGGTCCTGCGTTTCCAGCGCCTTTTGATAGGCGGCAAGATTATCAGACAATATGGAAAGCTCCTGCATCAGATAATCGCGGTTTTCCAGAAACAGCTCCGCCCACATCTGCGGGTTGAGCCACGCCACGCGCGTCATATCCTTGTAGCTTCCGGCAGAAAAGCCCTTGTGGCTGCCCGCTGTAGGGCTTTTGATGTAGGCGTTGGAGACCACATGCGCCAGCTGCGAGGTAAAGGCGATCATCCGGTCGTGTTCCTCGGCAGTGGTGACGGAGAATTTTCCAAACTGGGCCGGGGCGAGCAGGTCCTTGGCGCGCTGCAGCAGGTCAATGTCGTCAAAGACCGGCGGGACGAGGACCATCGGCGCGCCGTGGTACAGGTTTGCCCGCGCGTACTTGAAGCCCGAGTTGTGCGTGCCTGCCATCGGATGTCCGCCGAGGTAGGTAAAGCCGTGCTCCTGCGCCAGCGGGAACAGCGCCTTACAGACCACGCGCTTCGTGCCGCAGCAGTCGATGACCATCGGCTTTTTTCCGATGTAAGGCGCCATTTGCGTGACGTATGCGATGGCGGCTTCGGGATAGATGGCGACAAGAACAATGTCGCACGTGCCGATGTTCTCTCTGGTGAGCGGCGCAGAGACTGCACCTTCAATCTGCGCAAAGGACAGAACGCTCTCGTCGCGGTCAAAGGCGAGGACCTCGTGTCCTGCCTCGCTGTACGCCTTTGCAAACGAGCCTCCGATCAGACCCAGACCGACAATTCCGGCTCTCATTGCGCAACAGCCTCCCGTACCTTCAGGACCTTTGCGGAAAGCTCCGCGAACTGCGCGGGGGTCAGCGACTGCGCGCCGTCGCACAGCGCGTGAATCGGGTCGTTGTGGACCTCGACCATGATGCCGTCCGCGCCGCCTGCCGTTGCGGCAAGCGCCATCGGCGTGACCAGACGGGCAAGCCCGGTCGCGTGGCTGGGGTCGACGACGACGGGAAGATGCGAAAGCTCATGGAGCATCGGAACGGCAGAAAGATCGAGCGTGTTTCTTGTGTAGGTCTCGTAGGTGCGGATGCCGCGCTCGCAGAGGATGACCTGCTCGTTGCCGCTTGCCATGATGTACTCGGCGCTCATCAAAAGCTCCTTCATCGTGGCGGCGATGCCGCGCTTTAACAGAATCGGCTTTTTCGTCTTGCCAAGCTCCTTGAGAAGATCGAAGTTCTGCATGTTGCGCGCGCCGACCTGAATCAGATCGACGTCTTCAAACAGGTCCAGATGGCGCACATCCATGATCTCGGTAACAATCGGAAGACCGGTTTCCTTCTTCGCGACCGACAAAAGCCGAAGCCCCTCCGCCTTGAGACCCTGGAAATCATACGGGGACGTGCGGGGCTTGAACGCGCCGCCGCGCAGCAGCTTTGCGCCCGCCTTCTTTACATCGTTTGCCACGCCCACGATCTGCTCCTCGGATTCCACCGAGCAGGGACCTGCGATCATCGCGAAGTTGCCGCCGCCAATTTTGACGCCGCCGACGTCGACAACCGTATCGTCCGGATGAAACTTGCGGTTGCAGCATTTGAAGGGGTCTGACACACGGCGCACGGCGTCGACGATATCGAGGCTTGCAATCAGGTCCATGTCGACGGATTTCGTGTCGCCGATGAGTCCGAGGACGGTCTGATAATCGCCCTGCGAAATATGGACGCCGAGATTCTGTGCTTTGAACCAGGAAATTAACTGGTCACGGCGGGCTTCACTGACATTCGGTTTTAAAATAACGATCATGGTCATGCACCTCCAAAAAATAAGGGCGGCACAGGGAATCTGTGCCGCCCGAAAAACCTTGGTTTTGTC
>CALERM010000150.1 GCA_937907715.1 uncultured Clostridia bacterium | reverse complement strand
GCATCAAGTTTGCCAAGTACTATGAGCTGACCGAGGACGACGTCGTCGTCACCGTCCTGACCGACTCCGCCGTCATGTACAAGTCCCGCGTCGAAGAGCTCAACGAAATGTACGGCGCATACTCTGCACAGGCTGCCGAGCTCGACCACAACCTGCATATGCTGAACCTCAAGACCGACAATATGCTCGAGCTCATGTACACCGAGCGCAAGAGAGTCCACAACCTCAAGTACTACACCTGGGTCGAGCAGCAGGGCATGGACGTCGAAGACCTCAACGCCCAGTGGTACGACACCAAGGGCACGTGGGACGCGGTCCACGCACAGGCGAAGGATCTTGACGAGCTGATCAACGCCTTCAACGACGAGGTCGGTCTTCTCAAGAGCCTGTAAGCCATCTGCTTTTCATACGATAACCGACTTCGCGGGGGTGGGGGCAGCCCCATCCCCGCAATACTTTTACGGGAGAACTGAAATGCTGAAAAATGTCAAGTGCGCGCGCTGTGTCAAGTGCGGCAAGGAATATGAAGCGGTCCCGAATCTGACGAACTGCGAGTGCGGCGGCATTCTGGACATTATTTATGATTACGACTACATCAAGGCGCATTTCACGAAGGAAACGCTCAAAAACCGTGTGAACCCCACGATGTGGCGCTACCGTGAGCTGCTGCCGGTCGAGGAAACCACGCCCGATACGCCCCTTCGCGTGGGCTGGTCGCCGCTCTATGAAGAGCCGAAGCTCGCAGAAATCCTGGGCGTCAAAAGGCTCTGGGTCAAGGACGACGGCATCAACCCCACGGCATCGTTAAAGGACCGCGCCTCTGCGATGGCAGTGGCGAAAGCCGGTGAAGCGGGCGCAAAGATCATCGCCTGCTCGTCCACCGGAAACGCTGCGTCGAGCTTGGCCGGCAACGCTGCGGCTGCGGGCTTCAAGACCTATATCTTCGTTCCCGAGCGCGCGCCCAAGGGCAAGGTTGCGCAGCTGATGATTTTCGGTGCAAACGTCATTTCCGTCAAGGGCAACTACGAAGAGACGTTCAAGATGTCTGCCGAGGCAATCGAAAAGTGGGGCTGGTACAACCGCAACGCGGCGATCAATCCCTATCTTTCCGAGGGCAAGAAGACCGTTGCGCTGGAAATTGCCGAGCAGCTGGACTGGCAGATGCCTGATTATCTCGCCATCTCCGTCGGCGACGGCTGCACGATCGCGGGCGTGTGGAAGGGTCTCAAGGACCTCTACGCCATCGGCTTTATCGACAAGCTGCCGCGGCTCATTTCCGCCCAGTCCACGGGCTGCTACCCCCTCAACCGCGCGATCCAGGAGAATAAGCCCTGGGAGCCGATGGAGGAAAACACGATTGCAGACTCCATCTCCGTCGGCGTGCCGCGCAATGCGGACAAGGCGCTTATGGCAATCCGCGAGTCGAATGGTCTTGCCATTAACGTGACTGACGAGGAAATTCTCGCGGCGCAGAAGCTGCTGGGCAGAACCTGCGGCGTGTTCGGCGAGCCTGCGGGCGTCACCGGCACGGCGGCAGTCAAAAAAGCATGCGAGCTGGGGCTCATCGGCAAGGACGACACGGTCGTCTCCGTCGTCACCGGCAACGGACTTAAGGACGTGGCAAACGCCATCAAGTCTGCGGGCGAGCCGATCAACATCAAGCCCGACCTCGATCTCATGGTTTCGGAATTTGCAAAGCGCGGCGTCACCGTTGAGTAAGAAAACCCGATACAAAGCGGCATGGATTTGCGTCCATGCCGCTTTTGCGCTCAGAGAAGATAGCTTGCCGCGGGCGATGCGGAAGAGGCGCTTTGTGCGCCGTCGCCTGCCGAGAGGGTGTAAAGCCGCGCGAGATACGCCCAGAAGCGGTGGTCCATGGCACCGGTCTGCTCGTGACCGAACAGCGCCTGCAAGCTCCGCACGGCGCGCTGCGTGGGAGCATCCAGAACGCCCGTGACGGCGGGAGGGCTTGCGTTTGCATAGCACTGCCCGAGCGCCTGCAGCATCGCCTGCACAAGATAGACATGCAGGTTCCGTTCGCCCGGCGCAATCGTCTGCCCCGGCTGCAGGACGATGCGCAGCGGTTCCGGCGGTAAGACACTCGGCGCGTGGCGCAGATAGCAGCCGGCAAGCGCGTTCCAGGTCTCGGTTTCGGCAATGCCCGTCGCGGGAAGATGCGCGAAGCGCTGAAAGGCGGCAACGGCTTTTTTGGTGCTTTCGCCGTAAATACCGTCGGGATTGACGTTCAAAAGCGCCGGGAAGATGGTCGACAGCACGTGCAGCATCGTTTGAAGACTTCGCACGGGGTGGCTTATGTAGTCCTCCGGCAGAATCATACGGGTCCCTCCTCGTCCTGCTGTCCGGGGGCAAAGCCTCCGGCGGGGTATTGCAGAAAGCGCGATGTATCGCAATAGCGCTGCGCCGCTTCTCCGGCGGGCGGCTGAGGGAAGATGGAAGCGGGCGGTGCAGCAGGTGCATCGGAGGCAAAGACGGGAGCTGCCTCCGGGGCATCCGTCTGTGTGATCGGAAACAGCTCTCCGTCGGACAGGACCTCCTGCCGGATGCCGGCATACTGCGCGTAAAGCGCGTTCCAGGTCGCGTCGTCAATCGAGCCTGTGGGGGAGAGACCTGCGTAATCCTGAAAGGCGCGCACTGCCTGCTGGGTATTTTCGGTGTAGGTTCCCGTGATGTCGGCGGCGGGAATGGAGGAAATGAACGCGGCGAGAACCGACAGGACATACTGCAAAAACGTGACCCGGCTTCCGGTATCGCCGACAGAGAGCGCCTCCGGCAGCTCCCAGTTGTAGCGCGTATAGGTCTGCCCCAGAGACTGAAGCTCGGAGAGGCGCTGCACGGCGACGTAGAGCAGAACCAGCTGGTACCATGTCGCAGGTCCCACAATGCCGTCGGACGCCAGATCGAAGATCGACTGGAACGCGCGGACCGACTCCTCCGTTGCCGCGCCGAACACGCCGTCGACCGTGAGCTTCGGAATGGCGGGGTAGTTCTGGGAAATCCGGTTGAGCATGAACTGGACCAGCGCGACGTCGGCGTTTGTATCGCCCCGGCGCAGAGGCGTGCCGGGGTAGGACGGCGACGGCTCCTGGACGGGCGCGTTCGTGACCAGCTCAATATTGCCGTAATATGAGCGCAGAATCGAAAAAGCGTCCGCGCCGCCCTCGGCAAGATACTGCGAGCCCCACTGACTCAACCCCTCGCACGTGGTCGTGACGCCGTTGCAGAACTTTGCCGCCAGCGGCTCGACAAACCCCTCGCGCCGCAGATACCGGTCGAAGATTTCGTCGACGAGGACGGAGATGTTTTCGTAGATGTTCCGCCCTTCGATGTACTTCTGGTCGATGGCAGTGGAGGATGTGATGTCAAAATCATAGCCGCGGCTGCGGTAATATTCGGTATAGTAGCGGTTGAGAGCAAAGGAAATGATCGCCAGCGTGTTCGCCTCCAGCGCCGCAGGCTCCCAGGTGGGATAGATTTCGCTGGAGACGACGTTTTTGACGTAGTCGGTGAAGGGAACGGTGATGTTTGCCGCAGACGCGGCCGGCGCGCCCAGATGGACGACGATAGTCTCTGGAATGTAGGGAATGACAGAGGTCGGCATAGCTTCACCTCACGACAGGCTCTGGGGCGGAACAAGGAATGTTTCGGTGCGGTCAAAGGAACTTGGAAGCTCCGGCGTTGGAATGAGCGAGAGCTCCTGCCGGGTTTCGGTATCCGGAAAAACCTGCGCATTGCGCACAATCACGCGGTCAAAGCCTGCACGCTCGGCGCGGATGTCAATGACGGCGTAGGGAACGGACGTATTCTGGTAGCTCCGGCTTTCTGCCATCGGCGGGGTTTCGATGGCGACGGGGTCCGTCAGCCCGTCGAAATTCGTCACGCGCACGGCAAGCAGCTGCGCGCTGCCGTCCGAAAGCCGCTTTGTGATGGTAACGGTTGCGCCCTGCAAGGGGATTCTGGCGCTGGAAGTGGAAAGACGCACCACGACGGTGCCCTGTGCATCCATAGCAATCGCCTCCTGTATCCATCAGCATATGCCCGAGGCAGAGAAATGGTTCCATGTCTATCCTGTATGGACGGCTGTGTATCTGGAAAATCGTGGAGAAGCTTAAAAAATGTGAGAAAACCGGAAGCTTTTTTGCTGCCGGAGCGAGGGAAACGCAAACGCTGCGTTTAGAAAATGTCGCCGACAGGCGAAAAAGGATTGACCAATCCGCGGCGAACCGCTATAATAAACAGCACACCCTGAACCGCCGTTTGAGGCAGAGCAGGCAGAAAAGAAAACAACAGAAGGGAGTGAAGAATGTGGGCAGATATATTGTCAAACGTATCTTACTTGCCATTCTGACAGTGTTTATCATATGTGCCATCACATTTTTCGTCATGAACGCGATCCCTGGCGGACCGTTCAACCGGGAGAAGGCGCTCAGCGAGGCGACCATTGAGGCACTGAACCAGCGCTATAATCTGGACAAGCCGGTTTCGGAGCAGTTTGTTCTGTATATGAAGAACCTGCTGCACGGAGATTTTGGCGTGTCGCTGAAAAATGGCCGCGACATCTCGGAGATCATCTCCGAGTCGTTCCCGATTTCGGCAAAGCTGGGTCTGATGGCAATTGCCGTGGCGCTGATCTGCGGCACGGTTTTCGGAAGCTTCGCCGCTCTGATGCGCAACAAGGCGCCCGACCGGACCATCGTCTTTTTCTCGACGCTCTTTACGGCGGTGCCGAGCTTTGTGCTGGCGACGCTGCTGCTTCTGGTGTTCTGCATCAAGCTCGCGTGGTTCCCGGTCTGGGACCCCAACAACCCCAACTTCCTGCTTCCGGTGCTGGCGCTTTCGTCGTACCCGATGGCGTACACCACGCGCCTCGCAAAGTCCAGCATGCTCGACGCTTTGAGCCAGGACTACATCCGCACGGCGAAGGCAAAGGGCGTTGCAAAGTGGAAGGTCATCTTCAAGCATGCGCTGCGCAACTCCCTGCTTCCGATCATCACCTACGCTGGTCCGCAGATTGCCTACATCATCACGGGTTCGATGGTCATTGAGACCATTTTCACCGTCGGCGGCATTGGCAGCAAGTTTGTCAGCGCCATTTCCAACCGCGACTACACCATGATCATGGCGACGACGATCTTCCTGGCGACGCTGATGGTTGTGGCAAACCTGATCTGCGATCTGCTCTACAAGCTCGTGGACCCGCGCATCAAATTCGACTGAGAAAGGAGGACGCGATATGGAAAATTTTGATCCCAACAAGACGCCCAAAAAACAGGTTCTCAGCGCCCAGATCGACCTTTCGAAGTTTGAAAAAGCGACGGAAGACGAAAAGCGTCAGCAGGACGTCATGAGCGAAAGTACGTCCTTCTTCAAGGACGGCATGCGCAAGCTCTTCAAAAATCCGCTGGCGGTGCTGAGTATCGTTATCCTTGCGGCGATCATTCTGACCATCATCATTGCTCCCATGATCGTGCCCTACGGCTATGAGGAAATCCTCTCGGTCAACGGCAAGCGCGACAAGGGCGCAAAGAACCTTGCGCCGTTCACCTACAGTAAGGCGGAGCAGAAATACATTGACGAGGGCGGCACGCGCTTCCCGCACATCATGGGCACCGATGAGCAGTGCCGCGACTACTTCATCCGCGTGATCTACGGCACGAGAATTTCACTCGTCATTGGTTTCTTCGCGAGCATCATCGTGCTGATCATCGGCATGATCATCGGCAGCATTTCTGGCTACGCCGGAGGACGCGTCGACCTGATTCTCATGCGCATCGTCGATATCATCTATTCTCTTCCCGACATGCTGGTTATCATCCTGCTGGCAACGGTCCTCAACCAGGTGCTGGTATTCAAAGCCGGCTCTGCGCTCGCGGCGCTCGGCTCAAACATGATCTCGATGTTCATCGTCTTCGGTCTTCTCTACTGGGTCGGCATGGCGCGTCTGATCCGCGGTCAGATTCTTTCGATCAAGGAAAACGAGTTCGTGCTTGCCGCGCGCTCCATCGGCGCAAAGCCCGGCTGGATCATCCGCAAGCACATCCTGCCGAACTGTCTTTCGGTCATCATTGTCTCGACGGCGCTGCAGATTCCGTCGGCAATTTTCACCGAGAGCTATCTGAGCTTCATCGGTCTCGGCGTCAACGCGCCGATGCCGTCTCTGGGTTCTCTTGCAAACTCTGCGCGCCAGGGTCTTCAGACCTATCCGTATAAGCTGATTTTCCCGGCTCTGATGATCTGTCTGATCGTGCTGAGTCTGAATCTGTTGGGCGACGGTCTTCGCGATGCGTTCGACCCGAAGCTGAAGAGGTGAGCGTATGCGTGAACAATATCTTCTGAGCGTGCAGGATCTGCACACGACCTTCCACACGGACTCCGGCGAGGTACAGGCTGTCAACGGCGTGTCGTTTAACCTCAACCCCGGCGAAATTCTCGGCATTGTCGGCGAATCCGGCTCCGGCAAATCCGTCACCGCATATTCCATCATGCAGATTCTGGCGGACAACGGCAGAATCAAGAGCGGACATATTCTTTACAAGGGCGAGGACCTGACGACGTGGTCGGAAAAGCAGATGAGCCACTTCAGAGGCAAATGCTGCTCGATCGTTTTCCAGGACCCCATGACGAGCCTCAACCCGGTCTTCACGATCGGCAGCCAGCTCGGCGAGGCAATCCGCCTGCACACGAACCGCCGCGGCAAGCAGGTGCGCGAGCGCGCCATCGAAATGCTCGAGCTGGTCGGCATCAACGAGCCGGAAAAGCGCATCAGGCAGTATCCGTTTGAGCTGTCCGGCGGTATGCGGCAGAGAGTCATGATCGCGATGGCGCTTGCCTGCGAGCCCGACATTCTCATCGCCGACGAGCCGACGACGGCGCTCGACGTGACCATTCAGGCGCAGATTCTGGAGCTCATGCAGGATCTGCAGAAAAAGCTCGGCATGGCGGTTATTCTTGTCACGCACGACCTCGGCGTCATTGCCGACATGTGCGACAACATCATCGTCATGTACGGCGGCAGAATCTGCGAGCGCGGCACTGCGCGCGAGATTTTCTACAACCCGAAGCACGAGTACACGAAGGGGCTTCTGCGGTCGATTCCGAACGTCAACAACATGAAAAAGAAGCTCGTTCCGATTGCGGGCACGCCGATCAACATGCTGAACCTGCCCGCCGGCTGTGCGTTCTGCACGCGCTGCGACGCGGCGATGAAAATCTGCCTGTCGGAGCATCCGGACGAGCTGACGATCAACGAAAACCACAAGGCGGCATGCTGGGTCAACGTCCGCGACCGGCTGATGGCAGAAGGAGGGGAAGGAAATGTCTGAGATCTTACTGGAGGTCAGAAACCTCAAGCAGTATTTCCCTGTCCGCACGGGTCTTCTGAGCTCGAAGCCCCTGAAGGCTGTCGACGATGTGTCGTTTTCTATCGGGCGCGGCGAGACGCTGGGTCTGGTCGGAGAGTCCGGCTGCGGCAAGACGACCGTCGGACGCACGATTCTGCGGCTTTATGAGCCGACGGCAGGCGAGGTCATTTTTGACGGCGAGCCGGTTACGGCTAAGAACATCACCCACATGCGCAAGCAGATGCAGATGGTCTTCCAGGACCCGTATTCGTCTCTGGACCCGCGCATGACGGTCGAGGACATCATCGGAGAGCCTCTGGATGTTCACAAGCTCTATTCCAACCGGAAAGAGCGCCGCGAGAAAATCCTGGACCTGATGGCGACCGTCGGACTCAACGCCGAGCATGCCACGCGCTACGCGCACGAATTTTCCGGCGGTCAGCGCCAGAGAATCGGCATTGCAAGAGCGCTTGCCGTGAACCCGAAGTTCATCGTCTGCGACGAGCCGGTCTCCGCGCTGGACGTTTCCATTCAGGCGCAGGTCATCAACATGTTTGAAGAGCTGCAGGAAAAGCTCGGCGTGGCGTATCTGTTCATCGCACATGACCTTCTCGTCGTGCGCCACATCTCCAAGCGCATCGCGGTCATGTACCTCGGCAAGATCGTCGAGGTCGCCGATGCCGACGAGCTGAACGAAAACCCGCAGCACCCGTATACGCAGTCGCTGCTGTCGGCGGTGCCGATTCCGGACCCCGATATTACCAGAGCGCGCCAGCGCATCGTCCTCGAGGGCGACGTGCCGAGTCCTCTGAACATGCCGACCGGCTGCTCGTTCCGCACCCGCTGCCGCTATGCCACCGAGCAGTGCG
>CALERM010000149.1 GCA_937907715.1 uncultured Clostridia bacterium | reverse complement strand
TCGGGTCCTTGCCGGAGAACGCGCCGCCGCCGTGCGCGGCATAGCCGCCGTAGGTATCGACAATGATCTTGCGCCCCGTCAGACCAGAGTCGCCCACCGGACCGCCGATGACGAATCTTCCCGTCGGGTTGACCAGGAATTTCGTGTTGCCGTCAAGCAGTCTCGACGGAAGGTTCGGCTTGATCACCTCTTCAATGACCGCCTCGCGCAGATCGGAAATCGTAATGTCCGCCGCATGCTGTGTAGACACGACGACCGTGTCAATGCGTTCGACCTCGCCGTTTTCGCCGTACTGCACAGAGACCTGGCTCTTGCCGTCCGGACGCAGCCACGAGAGCTTGCCGTCCTTTCTCGCCTTCGTCAGCGCCTTCGTCAGATTGTGCGCGTAGGAAATCGGCGCCGGCATCAGCTCTTTGGTTTCGTTGCAGGCAAAGCCGAACATCATGCCCTGATCGCCCGCGCCCTCCTGATTGGCGTCGTCATAGGAGGCGTCCACGCCCATCGCAATATCCTCCGACTGCTTGTCGATTGCAGTCAGCACTGCGCAGCTTCTGCCGTCGAAGCCGAACTCGGCGTTGTCATAGCCGATCTTCGTGATCGTATCGCGCGCAATGCCCGCAATGTCCACATAGCAGTTTGTCGTAATCTCGCCCATCACCAGCACCAGACCCGTGGTTGTCGCGCACTCGCACGCCACGCGCGCCTGCGGGTCCTTTGCCAGAATCGCGTCGAGCACGCCGTCGGAAATCTGGTCGCAGATTTTATCCGGATGCCCCTCTGTTACCGATTCGGACGTAAAAATTCTCTTGCTCATCTGTTTGTTCTCCTTTCATCGTCCGGGAAAAAGAAAAATGCACTTTGCTGATTTGCAAAGCGCACGAAATCTAACTTTCCCTCATCTTTCGATTGCTTCGCCGGAATTGGCACCTTGCAGATTCCAATCGAATCGCAGGTTGCCGGACTTCATCGGGCCGTTCCCTCCGTCACTCTTGATAAGGCTATTCAATTGCATTCCTATTATAATTGCTTTTTTCAAAATGTCAACTGCAAAGCGTGTGTTTTTCTCTGATTTTGTCCATACTGATCCATATCATGCAAAACTTGTACATTGTTCATACTTTGTCTGTAGACTTCTTTTCCCATTTCGGGTAAGATGAAGGATAATGATACCGCGCAGGCAGCCGCCTGTGCCGGAAGGTAGGTTGACATATGAAAGATCTCCGCAAAAACTTCGAACGCTTCTGTCTGAAAAACCGCAATCGCGGCATTCCGAACCTGATGCTCGTCATCGCCATCGGAAACCTGATTGCCTATGCGCTGTCGGTCATCGACCCGAGCCGCGTGGTCTACCGTTTTCTCTGCTTCTCCCCGTCCAAAATCCTGCAAGGGCAAGTCTGGCGGCTTTTTACCTACGTCTTTACGTACCTGCTCGATGTCCCGAGCTACTATCTGTTTTTGGCGGTCGTCAGCCTGTTCTGCTACTACCAGTTCGGCAAGATGCTGGAAAGCTACTGGGGCGTTTGCCGCTTTAACCTCTACTATCTCACGGGCGTTCTGCTGTGTGATCTGGCAGGTCTGCTTCTCGGCTACAATGTCGATTCGACTGACCTGAACCTCAGCCTGTTCCTCGCTGTTGCAACCCTCGCGCCCGAGACAAGAATGCTTCTGATGATGTTCATCCCCATCAAAATCAAGTATCTGGCCTGGGTGGACCTTGCCTTCACGGCGGTGAACGTTGTTCTCCTGCTCCTGTCCGGACCTCTGTCGTTCTACTGGCTCATGCCGCTTGTTCCGCTTGCGAATTACTTCCTGTTCTTCGGCTCCGATGTTCAGAACCTCTTCCCCAGCTCCTGGCGCTATCGCCGCCCGAAGCAGCACAACCCCGGTCCCTACGCTACGGGCGCCAAGCCCAACCCCAACTGGGCGAAGGGCTACCAGTCGAAAACCGGCGAGCGCCCTTATCGCCACAAATGCACCGTCTGCGGCAGAACCGACACCGACTATCCGAACCTCGAATTCCGCTACTGCTCGAAGTGCAACGGCTACTACTGCTACTGCATGGATCACATCAACAACCACGTCCACATCCAGTAAATCAGCAAAAGCCCCGCAGGCAAGCCTGCGGGGCTTCATGTTACTTCAGAAGCTGCTCGATTTCTTCCTTCGGGCGATAGCCGACCGACGTCGCCTTGACCTCGCCGTTCTGGAACACCATCACCGTCGGAATACTGCTGACGCCAAACTGGAGCGCCAGCTCCCGCTCGTCGTCCACGTTCACCTTACCGACCTTGACCTTTCCCGCATACTCGTTGGCAATCTCTTCAATCACCGGCGCGAGCATCCGGCACGGACCGCACCAGGTCGCCCAGAAGTCGACCAGCACGGGCTGCTTTGCGCGCAGCACCTCTTCATCAAAATTCTGTTCTGTAAGGACCAGCTCTGCCATTTTTATCATCCTTTCTCACGTGATTTATAATACAGCATGCAGTGGCAGAAGCCCTCAAAATTGGGGTCCGCGATCTGCTCGCGGAATTCTTTGCACATGCATCTGTTTTCCTCCGTCCGTTCGAGCCTGCACGGACAGTAGCCTCCTGTCCTTTTCAGACCCTCCTTCACCGCCCGCACAACCTCCTTGTCCGGATTGAGCGTCACCGCCATCTTGCCGCCTCCTTTGCGTCTTTTTCTGTATTATACCACACCCCACAAAAAATAGCCAGCCCCGACAAAAAACGCATCCGACAGCCGTCGGATGCGTTTTCTGTTTCTATTTCGCTACTCGTCATACCCCTGACTCACACCGCTGCCGCCGACATCGCTTCCCAGATCGCAGGTATACATCCATTCGATCACATCGCCCGCCTGCACGGCATACCGGCTGCACCCGTAATTGGGGAACCATCCGTTCACCCGGTACATCCAGCCAGAGAGCGCGCCGCAATCAAACTCATACAGGTTCCCGATGCCCTCGATATACGCCGTCTCATACATCGGCGTGTTCTGATACTCCATGTGAATGGCATTTTCCTTCACCGTCGCCAGCAGTACGTCAAACACGCTCTGCCCCGCAGTAAACGTCACCGTCACCGGCGCGAGAATCCAGCCGTCCTCCGGAACCAGCTCCAGCTTCTGCGGGTCCAGCTCGTCCGTGTTGTTCAGGATCGTCGCGCAGCTGATGCTGATCGTACACGTCAGCGGCGTGCCCTGTGCGGCGGGCTGCTCGGGCGCGGGCTGCTCGTCCATCGGCGCGCGCACCTCCGGCTCGGTTGGCTGCTCTACAGGTTCCTCCGGCGCAGCTTCTTCCGGCAAAGCTTCCTCTGCCGCCGGCTCTTCCGGCGTTTGCGCTTCCTTTTCCGGCGTTTCGGGCGTTTCTTCTTCCACCGGCGCAGCTTCCTGCGGCTGCTCCGCCTGCACCGGCTCCGCCGCAGCTGTCTGTTCCGGCTCCTGCACAGGCTCTGTCTTCGCGCCGCAAGCGCACAGCAGCAGAAGCGCTGCCGCCAGCAGCAGCGCCAGCATTCTTCCCGTCTGCTTTTTCATTTATACCTCCCCGGCAGCCTTCAAAAGATTCCAGACCATCTGCGCCACCTCGCCGCGGCAGATCGCCTCTGCGGGCTTTAATTCCGTCCGGTCTGCCTCCAGGATGCCGTTTTCCGCGCAGAATGCCAGCGCATCGACGGCATATGCCTGCGCCTTCGCCGCATCCGGATAGCCTGCCAGCGCCGTATCCGGATTCTTCACCTGCCCGGAAAGCCCCAGCTGCTTCGACGCTCTTGCCAGCATCGTCGCCGCCTGCTCGCGCGTGATGGCGCCCTGCGGCGCAAATTTCCCGTTTCCGATGCCGTTGACAATTCCTGCGCTGCTCGCCGCGCCGACAAAACCGCAGAACCAGTCCGTCAGTGAAACGTCCGTAAACGCCTGCGTCTGTTCCTCCGCCAGTCCCAGCGCCCGCACGACAATTGCGCAGAACTGCGCGCGCGTAAGTCCTGCGTCCGGCGCAAACGTATCCTGCGTCATGCCGTTGATCACGCCTCTGTCTGCCAGCGCTTCGATCGCCTCGCGGTTTTTATGCCCCGTAATATCGCGGAAGCGCCCATCCTGTTCCGGCCGTTCCATCTTGTAAAGCGTCTTTCCGCTTTCCGCCAGCTTCAGCGCCGCCAGCGCATAGAGCGCCTGCTCGGTCGCCATCTCGTTTGCCTCGCCGCCAGCGGTATGACTGAAGCTGCCGTTCGCGTTGGAAAACGCCAGCAGCGCGTCAAGCACCGTGCTGCCTCCCTTGGTAAACCGGCTGTCGCTCAGCGAAATGCCCAGCTCTGTCAGCGCGACAATCACCTGTGCGTTCGACTCGCACGTTTCCGCCCCGCCGGTTGCAAAGCCGCCGTCCGCCTGCTGCATCGAAGACAGCGCCGCAACACCCCGGTCAACCGCCGCCTGAACCTCTGCCTGCGCCGTATAACCTGCCAGCGCCTGCAAAGCCATTGCTGTCAGATCCGCGTCCGCCGTCTCGCCGGACATGTTCCAGCCGCCGTCTGTCAGCTGCGCGCTCAAAATCTTCTGCACGTAACGATCTCTCGTCGCCTGCGTCTTTGCCTCGGGATTTGCCGGAATCTCATAGCCGCCGGCATCGAGCGCCAGCAGCGCAAAAATCGCGCCGTTCACGCCCTGATAGACCGTCTTGTCAAAATCGCCCAGCGGCAGCAGCAGATTATATCCTGCCACATCGCGCGCATCCTTTCCGATTGCCGTCACCGCCAGCACCACGCGCGAATAGTCGGTGTAGCGCCTTTTGTGAAGCACGCCCTGGCAGGACTTCACGTAGCTCTCCAGCTTCGCATAATACCCGTCAAAATACCCGCTTTTCACGTTCGCGCCCCCGCGCGCCAGACCGAGCACCGCCCAGTCTCCGCCGATCGAGCCATAGCCGGGGCTCGAAATCTGCCCCATGACATAGCCCGCCGTTTTTTCATACTGCGCTTTTGTGTCCGCCGCCAGTGCCATCGGCGCCAGAGCTGCGCACAGCGCCAGCGTCAGAAAAAGCGCCAGAAGCCTGTGGAATCTTTTCATCTTTACCCTCCGTTGTATCCCTGCAGATTGTTCAAAACCGGGTCCCGTCGCCGAGACCCGGTTTTCGCTTTGAAACGTGTTTCTGTTGTTATTTTACCCGATGGCGCATTATTTTGCAACGTTTTCCGCGAACCGGTGCAAAATTGCCGCAACCTCCGCGCGCGTCGCCAGTCCCTGCGGGGAAAGCTCGGTTTCGCTTCTGCCGTTCACCAGCTTCTCTGCGTTCGCCCAGCGAAGCGCATCGAGTGCATAATCGGAAATTCGGCTGTAGTCGGCAAAGCCCGTCAGCTCTGCCGCGTCCGACGTGCCGTAGCCCTGCTTCTGCGCGAACCGGTAGAGAATTGCCGCCAGCTGCTCGCGCGTGACCTGCTCGTCGGGTGCAAAGCGTGTCTGGCTCATGCCGCTGACAATGCCGTTTTCTGCCGCCCAGGCAATCGGCGCGGCATAATACTGCTCCTTCGCGACATCCGTAAAGCTGCTCGCCGCCGTGGTCTCGGGCTTGTCTGTCAGCCGGTAGAGAACCGTCACCAGCATGCCGCGCGTCATCGGCGCGTTCGGCGAGAAGGTCGTCTTGGACGTGCCGTGGAACAGACCGTTTTCCACCACGTACTCCACGTCCTCATAGAACCAGTCCTTCTTGCGCACATCGGTAAAGCGCATTCCGCCCGTGAAGACCGCCTTGATCCGGCTCTTGACGCTTAAGTTCTCATACGTGTAATTTTCCGGCTTTCCGACGGACTCTCCGTCCACCAGAACCTCCACCAGCTCCTGATTTTCCTCCGGTACAAACGTAAACAGCACGTCCGTCCCAAAATCGGAAAACGTCAGCTTCGGCTCCACCGTGCCCTTGCCCGTCACAGTTACAATCCTGCCCAGCCGGTCGTTTGCATACTCCTTCGGCGAAATATCCGCCGCCCGGCGCACCGCCGCAAGGTCCTCCTCATCGGTGTAGTCGTCGACATAGTGCCAGATGACCCGGTCGCCGTCTTCGAGTTCAAACTCCGTCAGTGCCAGATCAGGGTACTCACCGTTGACCGAGTACATCCAGCCTGCGTTTGCACCGTTGTCCATTTCGCTCAGCCAGTAGCCGCCCAGCACCTCCGGCGCGCGCACGGAGCTGACATAGCCGTCGTCCGCGCCGGTCTCGTCGAGCTTCGCTTCTTCAATTGCCTGCAGGAACAAATCCTTGACCGTCGCATCCCGGTTGACCGCGTAGCGCTTCGTTTCAATCCATGTCACATACTCCGTATGCTCCGTACCGTCCTCGTCGTGGCGGAAGTCGCCGATCAGCCGGAACGAAACCTGAATCTTGCGCAGCGAATTTTCCATGTCCGTCTTCGCCTGCTTGAGAATCTGCCGGATTTCGTCCGTGTGGTTGGCGTCTTGGATTTCTTCCTCTGCCTTGCCCATGATATCGTTGAGCTTCTTTTCGGCATCCTCGGTGATCAGGTTCGGGTCTTCCTCCTTCGCCTTCTCGACTACCTCGTCATAGATCTTGGACAGCTGATTGTCCTCATTTTTCCATGCCTTCGCCTTTGCCTCGTTCAGAAGCTTATCGAACTGCTCTTTCT
>CALERM010000148.1 GCA_937907715.1 uncultured Clostridia bacterium | reverse complement strand
ATTGTCCGTGAGCTTCTGCCGTTTTCCTTCAAAGTCCGAATAGCGACTCTGACTCGAAATCAGGTGTACCGGCAACGGTACCGTGGGTTCGAATCCCACCCACTCCGCCAAACCTCAAGCATCCCCGTCTGGGTTGCTTGAGGTTTTTCTGTTGTGGGTGGGGTTCGAAGTTTCTGCCCGAATGGGTAAATCCCACTGCTCCGATTTCGTTCTACTGAAAGGTTGCCGGGTTTTCCAGTAAACCTTTCAGCGGGATTCCCGCGTTTCTGTTTCTCCCGTCCGCAACGTAATGACCGGAATCTCGGGCTGGTTTGCGATACGGATGGGGATTCTCCGGCTGCCGCCGAGTCCGCGGCTGACGGCGAGGGTCGTTTTGCCCATCTTGTAGAGTCCTGCCGTGTAGTCGGGGAAAAACTCATAGTGCGTGCCGAAGACCGCGCCGATCAAAGGCAGCCGGACCACGCCGCCGTGCGCGTGCCCGCTCAGAACCAGGTCCGCACCCAGGCGCGCAAAGCGCTCCAGCTGATCGTTCCGGTGGCAGAGGACCATCGTATATGCCTGCGGAGATGCCTCGTGGATTTCCTCCAGCAGCTGCCCCGGCGTTTTCTGGTCAGCCGGTCCGTTCGGGTCATCGACGCCCGCGAGAATCACGCGGTCTTCTCCGCGCGAGAGCGTCACGAAGCTGTTTTCCAGCCGGGTGATGCCGCAGTTTTTTAACAGCTCAAACCACTGCTTCCGGTTTTCCATGCGCCATTCGTGGTTGCCCGTCACATAATAGCACGGCGCAATCGCCGCCAGGCGCGGCAGCAGGCGGGAAAGCTCCTGCAAATCGCTTTCTTCGTCCGCGATATCCCCTGCCAGCGCGATGAGATCCGGGCGCGCCGCCGTCAGCTTTTCGACCAGCCAGTCGTTGTCCGGTCCGAAGGTTCTGCCGTGCAGGTCCGTAACCAGCGCGATGCGAAAGCCGTCAAACGCGGCAGGAAGCGACGCGGACGAAACCGTCAGCTCCGTCAGCGACAGCGTGAAGTTCCCCGCCCACAAAAGCCCCGCCGCCAGCGCCGCCACGGGTAAAAGTATGCCCGCGCGGTTTCTTTTTTTTGCATTTTTTCCCATCTGCGTGCCTCCTGACAGAAATCCTTTTCATTTTAACATGCCGGAGCGGCAAAGAAAAGAACATTTGGACGCGCCGGTTTGCTATTTTTTCACAATTCTTCCCGCTTTCGGATTTGTTCATCGTTTTTTTATTGTGATATGCGAAGGTTGATGCTATAATGATATGCAGAAAAATAGTGCCCGCAGGTTTTTGCGGGGCGGTAATGGATGTGTATCGGATTTGAAGTACGGAACCTGGACGATTTCGTCCTATGAGCAAGGCGCGGCGGATGCGCTGCGCGCGGCAGGCTGGTCGCCGGTAACGGCGGCTGTTTTGTGCAGCCGGGGCTATGACACACCGGAAAGGGCGCGGGAATTTCTGTCGGCGGACGTGCCGCTGTCCAGCCCCATGGAATTACTCGACATGGACAAGGCGGTGCGCCGGGTCAAAAAAGCGCTCGAACGGCGCGAGCATATCTGCGTGTTCGGCGACTACGACGTCGACGGCATTACGGCGACGTGCCTGCTTACGGACTTTCTGCGCAAGCGCGGCGGACATGTGACAAGCTACATTCCGGCAAGGCTCGAAGAGGGCTACGGACTCAACGAAATTGCCGTGCGCGCGCTGCGCGCGCAGGATGTGAAGCTGATCATCACCGTCGACTGCGGCATCACGGCAAATCAGGAAGCGGCGTTGTGCAAAGAGCTCGGCATGGAGCTTGTCATCACGGACCATCACGAGTGTAAGTCCGATCTGCCGGAGGCGGTCGCGGTGGTGGACCCGCACCGAAAGGACCAGCCCGAGCCGGTTCTTGAGATGGCGGGCGTGGGCGTGGCGTTCAAGCTTGCTTCCGCGCTCGCGGGCAATCAGGAGGCGCTGCTTGCAGAATACTGCGACCTTCTGTGCCTCGGCACGGTGGCGGATGTGATGCCCCTGACAGGAGAAAACCGCAAGATGGTCTGGCGCGGGCTGCAGGCGCTCTCGAACCCCAAACGGGTCGGGCTTGCGGCTTTGATGGCAGAGTGCGGCGCGCTGCGCCCGCCCATCACGGCGGGGACCATCGGCTATACCTTAGCCCCCAGAATCAACGCCGCCGGGCGCATGGGACACGTGGAAATTGCGACAGAGCTGTTTCTGACGAACGACGCGGCGCGCGCGGTGGACCTGGCGAGCCAGCTGTGCAAGCTAAACCGCAAGCGGCAGGACGTGGAAAGCGGCATTTACCGGCAGGCTGTTTCGATGCTCCCGGCGGGGAAAGCGCCGAAGGCAATCGTTCTGGCGGACGAAACGTGGCATCAGGGCGTGGTCGGCATTGTCGCCTCGCGGCTTGCCGAGGAATACAGCTGCCCGACATTTTTAATCTGTCTCGACGGCGACAAGGGCAAAGCCTCCTCCCGCTCGTATGGCGGATTCAACCTGTTTTCCTCCCTGGAGCAGGTGTCTGATTTGCTGGAAAGCTACGGCGGGCATGAGCTTGCCGCGGGCTTTACCATCCGGCGCGACCAGATTGACCGCTTCCGCGAGCGGATCTATGCGCTGACCGACGCCTTTTCGCGCTCTGCCGCCTGCAATCCGGCGCTGCAGATCGACTGCGAAATTCCGCCGCAGCTGCTCACCGTGCAGAACGTGCAGCAGCTCGACGAGCTTGAGCCGTGCGGCGCAGGCTGTCCGCGTCCGGTGCTTTTCATGCGCAGTCTGACCGTCAGCGATCTTTCCGAGGTCGGCGGCGGCAAGCATCTGCGGCTGCGCCTGTCCGGAAACGGGTATCATTTCAACGCCATCTTCTTCTCCACAACCGCAAAGCTTGCCGCGGTTGCGCTGGGTGATGTGGTCGATATCGCCTATACCCCGCAGATTAACGAATACCGCGGACTTCGCACCGTGCAGCTGAATCTGCTGGATATCCGTCCCGACGAGCAGGCGCGCGCACGTCTCGGCGCCGGCAAGGCGCTCTACCGCCGGCATCTGCTGGGGCAGGCGCTCAGCGCGCAGGAGCTCGACCGGCTCATCCCCGAGCGGCAGGATTTTGTCGCGGTCTGGCGGTATCTGGCGGCGAGCGCGCAGAACGGCGTCGTGTGCGAGGAGTTCGGCTGCCTCGTGCGCAAAATCACGCGCTGCGCGGGCTGCGCCTGCAGCGGCAGCAAAATCCGCGTGTGTCTCGACGTTTTTCAGGAGCAGGGGCTTTTGCAGATGGAGCAGCGCCCGAAGCTGCTCGTCATCCGCCTGACCAGCGACGGCAAGAAGGTCGATCTGGAGCGCAGCCCCACGCTTCTTCATCTCAAAGAGTTAAAGGCAGGAACCTGAATGGAAACCAGAGAAGAACATTACGCTTCGATGATGCAGGCGGTGCAGCGCTATGCACCGTCGGCAGACCTCGACGAAATTCAGAAGGCATATGAATATGCCGACCGAAAGCACAAAAATCAGCTGCGAAAGTCGGGAGAGCCGTATATCATTCACCCGCTGGCAGTGGCGGAAATTGTGGCGGAGATCGGTCTGGACACCGACGCGATTGTCGCCGCGCTGCTGCACGACTGTCTGGAAGACACCGACGCAAGCTTCGATGAAATCTCCCATCTGTTCGGGCAGACGGTCGCCGAGCTTGTCGAGGGCGTTACGAAGCTCACGCGCGTGCAGTATTCCACAACCGAAGAGCAGCAGATGGAAAACCTGCGCAAGATGTTCATGGCAATGTCCAAAGACATCCGGGTCATCCTGATCAAGATCGCCGACCGGCTGCACAACACAAGAACCTTGCAGTACCAGACGCCGGCAAAGCAGATTTCCAAGTCGATGGAAACGATGGAAATTTATGCGCCCCTGGCGCACCGGCTCGGCATGCAGAAGATCAAGTGGGAGCTCGAGGACGTGTCGCTGCAATATCTCGACCCCGAGGGCTACCAGCAGATCATCGACTACCTGCAGGAAAACGAGGCAAGCGCGCAGAACTTCATGAACGCCATCCAGTCGAAAATCACCGACCGGCTTGCCTCCGTCGGCATCCACGGGTCGATTTACGGCAGAGTCAAGCACACATACTCCATCTACCGCAAGATGCGCGCGCAGAACAAGACGATCGACGAGCTGTACGATTTGTATGCCTTCCGCGTGATTGTCGATAACATCGCCGACTGCTACAATGTCCTCGGTCACATCCACGATCTGTTTAATCCCATTCCGGGCAGATTCAAGGACTATATCTCGACTCCGAAGCCCAACATGTATCAGTCGCTCCACACGACCGTCATCGGCTCGCAGGGCATTCCCTTCGAGGTGCAGATCCGCACGTGGGAGATGCACCAGACGGCGGAATACGGCGTCGCGGCGCACTGGAAATACAAGCAGAACGTCGGCGAGGGCTCGGAAAAGGAATTTGAGTGGGTCAGACGTCTTTTGGAGAACCAGCAGGACACGGAGGCGGACGATTATATCCATTCTCTGAAGGTCGATATGTTCGACGACGAGGTTTTCGTCTTTACCCCCAAGGGAAAGGTCATGAGCCTGCCGTCGGGCTCGACGCCCATCGACTTTGCCTACGCGATCCACTCCGCGGTCGGAAACACCATGATCGGCGCGAAGGTCAACAACCGCATCGCAAGCTACGATCAGGTGCTTCACAACGGCGATATCGTCGAGGTTCTGACCTCGAAGTCTGCCAAGGGCCCGAGCCGCGACTGGCTCAATATCTGCCGGTCCAACCAGGCCCGCATCAAGATCAAGCAGTGGTTCAAGCGCGAAAAACGCGACGAGAATATCATCCGCGGCAAGGCAAGCTTTGAGTCGGAGCTGCGCCGCATCGGCATCAATCCCGAGATCATCCAGTCCGAGGATGTGCTGCCGCTGGTGTTAAAGCGCGTGAGCTTCGACTGTCTGGACGATATGTACGCGGCCATCGGCTACGGCGGCCTGACCGCGGTCAAGGCTGTGGGCCGAATTCGCGACGAGGTCACAAAGGCGACGAAGGCCACGACGCCGAAGGAGCTTTTGAACCTGAATAAGCAGCAGCCTGCGATCGACGCTTCGGGCGTCATTGTCGAGGACATCGGCTCTTGCATGATCAAGTTCAGCCGCTGCTGCACGCCGGTGCCGGGAGACGATATCATCGGCTTTATCACCAAGGGCTACGGCGTGTCGGTTCACCGCAAGGACTGCCCGAATGCCAGAAGCGCGATGGACCCCTCGCAGTCCGGTCGGTGGGTCAAGGTCACGTGGGCGGAGAGCCCCGAGGCGACATTTACAACTGCGCTGGAGGTCGACTCGGTCGACCGCGACGGCTTGATGCTGGATGTTGCGACCATCCTGACAAGCCTGCGGCTTCGCATGAACGAAATGTCCGCCCGCTCGGTCGGAAGCGGAAGGGCGCTGGTCAGTCTGGTGTTCCAGGTCCACAATCTGACGGAGCTTCAAAATGTAATGGCGCGCCTGCGCGGCATTTCCGGTGTGAGTGCGGTCCGGCGCGCGGAAGGGTAAGGAGTAAGCTATGAAAGCAGTTGTTACGCGGGTCAACGCCGCGTCCGTTTCGATTGACGGTTCGGTCTGCGGCAGAATCGGAAAGGGATTTCTGATTCTGCTCGGCGTTGCGCCGGAGGATACCCCCGAAAAGTGCAGAAAGCTCGCCGAGAAAATTCTGGGTCTTCGCGTCTTCCGGGACGAAAACGACAAGATGAACCTGTCGCTTTCCGACGTCGGCGGCGAGGTGCTGGTGGTCAGCCAGTTCACGCTCTACGGCGATGTGAGCCACGGCAGACGCCCGAGCTTCATCGGCGCCGGAAAGCCGGACATCGCCATCCCGCTCTATGAGCAGTTTTTATCCGAGTGCGAGCGGCTGGGCTTCCCGGCGCAGCACGGCGAGTTCGGCGCGTATATGCAGGTCGCGTCCGAAAACGACGGACCGGTTACCCTGATTGTCGACACGAATGATCTCAAATAAGCGCAGCGGATCTTTTCCGCCGGAAGTGCGTTGCACAGGCTCGACGTACACACGGTACGCCTTCGCCCGCGCGCCTTCTTCCGACGAAAAATCTCTCGCTGCTGCACTTTCTCCGTTTCTTTATTTTGAAGTCTGAAAGGATTTTGATATGAACATTATCACTTTGCCGCTGGGACCGTTGGAGACCAACTGCTATGTGGTCTTTGAGGACGCGCCCGGCGTGTGCACGCTCATAGACCCCGGCGCGCAGGCGCAGAGCATTCTGGACTGCCTGAAAGAGCGCGGTCTGACGCCGGGGCTGATTCTTCTGACGCATGCGCACTTTGACCACACGGGCGCGCTCCGCGAGCTGCATGCGCAGTATCCGGACGTGCCGATCTATGTCAGCGCACAGGACACCGACGAGACGCTCAACATGAGCCACGGCAACCTCGTCTATACCCACACCTTCCTCGACGGCGATGAAATTTCCCTGCCGCCGCTGCAGTTCCTCGCCATTTCCACGCCGGGGCACACGAAGGGCTCAAGCTGCTTTATCTGCGGCGACACGATTTTCTCGGGCGACACGCTCTTTGAGGGCTGCTGCGGCAGAACCGATCTTCCCGGCGGCTCGGAAAAGCAGATGATGGCGTCTCTCAAGCGGCTGGCAGAGCTGCCGGGCGACTATCAGGTGCTGCCGGGGCACGGTCCTTCGTCGACGCTGGAGCGTGAGCGGCAGACGAACTTCTACATGCGCGAGGCGATGCGATGAAGCTGCTGCTGCGCGGTCACACCGAGCGGTATCCGGTCGAGCAGCTGCAGATGCAGCTGTTTGGCGGCGAGCCGTCGGAATTTGTGACGGAAGAATTTGAAGAGGACGGCACGGTGTCGTCTCTTTCGCGCGGGAAACAATATCTGACCGCGACGGCAAAGGTACGCTACCGCGGAAAGACCGGCTTCGCTGCGCGAAGGCTTCCATTGGAGCAGGCGGATGTGCGCCGGACGCGGCGGCTTTTGCAGCAGAGCTACTATCTCGCCGCCGTTCAGGTGCTGGGAACGGTTCCGCCCTGGGGCGCGCTGTCCGGTGTGCGACCGACGAAGCTGTCGACCAAATGCATGCTTGAAGGCGGAAGTGAACGCGAGGCAAAAAGGCTCTTGGAAAAAACGTATTTCGTCACGCCGGAACGCAGCCGCCTGTGCGTCGACGCCTCGCGGCACACGCTGGAGGCGGTCAGGCTGTCTGCGCCTACCGACCTTTCGGTCTACATCGGCATTCCCTTCTGCCCCACGCGCTGTTCATACTGCTCGTTTGTCAGCGAGTCGATTGAGCGCTTCGGCGCGTTCCTGCCGCCGTATCTTGCGGCGCTGCACCGGGAAATTGAATATACGGGAAAGCTGCTGCGCCGGTCCGGGTATCACATCCGCTCGTTATACATGGGCGGCGGCACGCCGACGACGCTTTCCGGTTCGCAGATGAAGTCCCTTCTGGCAGCGGTCAATGAGAGCTTTGACCTCTCGCGCTGTCTGGAATTTACCGTCGAGGGCGGAAGACCGGATACGCTGGACCGCGAAAAGCTGCAAGTGATCAAAGATGGCGGCGCGACGCGCATTTCCATTAACCCCCAGACGATGGCAGACGATGTGCTGGAAAACGTCGGGCGAAAGCACACGAGTGCGCAGACTTTAGAGGCGTTTCATCAGGCGCGCGAGGCGGGCTTCGATGATATCAATATGGACCTCATCGCGGGGCTTCCGGGCGACACGGCGGAGAAATTCGCGCGGTCGCTTTCACAGGTTCTCGCGCTTCGCCCCAGCAACGTGACGGTTCACACGCTGGCGCTCAAAAAGGGCGCAAATCTGTTCCAGAACCGGACGGCGCTGCCTTCGCGCGAGATTGTGGGTCAGATGCTTCAGGACGCGGAGCAGGCGCTGCGCGCCGGCGGCTTTGAGCCATACTATCTCTACCGGCAGAAATACATGTCCGGCAGCTTTGAAAACACAGGCTGGTGCAAGCCGGGATTTACCGGCTGGTACAACATATACATGATGGAAGAGCTCCACACCATTTTGTCCCTCGGCGGCGGCGGTATGAACAAAATCAATCTCCCCGCCGGGCAGCTGGAGCGGTTCCACAACCCCAAATCCCCGCAGGACTACATTGCGCGCATTGACACCATTTTGCGGCAGAAGGACGAAATTTTCGAAATTCTGCATCGGCTCGCGCAGCAGCCGCCTGCACCCATTGAGGAGGAATGCGAATGAATACCCTCTTTTCCCATGTCTGCGTCGTCACGATGGACGAGCGGATGTCGGTCTGGACCGACGCCTTTGTCGGCGTGACCGACGGCAAAATCAGCTATCTCAGCAAGCACGCCCCGGAGGAAAAGCCCGCACAAATCATCGACGCGACCGGCATGGTCCTGATGCCGGGACTGATCAACTGCCACACGCATCTTCCGATGCAGCTGCTGCGCGGGTACGCGGATGATCTCAAATTACAGGAATGGCTCAACGACTATATCTTCCCGCGCGAGGACCGGCTCGACGGCAGATGCGTGCGCGCGGCGACGACGCTGGCAGTCGCGGAATGCCTGAAATTCGGCGTGACCAGCGTGTCCGACATGTATTACTTCTGCGACGATATCTGCGGCGTGATTGCAAAATCCGGCATGAAGGCGAATATCTCGCGCGGCACGTCGATGTTTTTGGGAGACGACTTCGATTTTGAAAAATTCCCCGCCTGTCAGGAGCTGGTCACGCTCAAAAACAAGTGGCACAATTACGATAACGGCAGAATCAAAATTGAAGCGTCCATCCACGCCGAATACACGTCTACCTATCAGCTTTGGGATGCGCTGTCGGAATTTGCCATCAATGAAGGCATCGGTATGCAGGTGCATGTGTCGGAAACCAGATTGGAGCATGAGCAGTGCGTCGAGCGCTACGGGCTGACCCCGGCGCAGGTGCTGGACTGCCATCATGTGTTCGATGTGCCGACCACGGCGGCGCACTGCGTCCACGTAACGCCGGAGGATATGCAGCTTCTTGCCAAGCGGCACGTGAGCGCGGTCCACTGCCCGGTGAGCAATCTGAAGCTTGCCTCCGGCTGCGCGGATGTGATGGGCATGGTCCGGGCGGGCATGAACGTCTGCCTCGGCACCGACTCGGTCGCGTCCAACAACAACCTCGACCTCTTTGAGGAAATCAAGGCATGCACGCTGATGGCAAAGGCAAAATCCGGCGACCCCACCGCCATTCCGGCGGAGGCCGCGCTCATGATGGCGACGGTCTGCGGCGCGAAGGCGCAGGGGCGCGAAAAAGAGTGCGGGCAGATTAAAATCGGCATGGATGCGGATCTGATTCTGCTGGACTTCACGCAGCCGCACCTGATTCCGTGCCACAACGTGCTCTCGAACCTCGTCTACAGTGCGTCGGGTCACGACGTGGTCCTGACCATGGTGCGCGGACAGATTCTCTACAATGCCGGCAAATTCCCGACGCTCGATCTGGCGGGGGCGCTCAAGGAGCTGCATGACTACGCGATTCCGAAGGTCTTCTCCGACGATACCGAGGAGGCTTCCAGATGAACGATCAGCCCATCAAAAAGCAGACGTTTTTACAGGGCACGGCGGTTCTCGCGATGGCGACGGTGCTGGTCAAGCTCATGGGATTTCTGTTCAAGGTCCCGCTCAACAACATCATCGGCGAAGACGGCTTTGGCTACTTCAACACCGCCTATGACGTCTATAACGTTCTGCTCATGATTTCAACCACGGGGCTTCCCGTAGCAATGAGCCGCATGATCTCGCAGGCGCAGACGCTTGGAAACCACGCGCAGATCAAGCGGATTTACCGCACGTCTTTGTATGTCTTTCTGACCATCGGCATCGTCGGCAGCCTCGGCATGCTGCTTTTCTGCCGCCAGCTGTCGGTCATGGTCACAACGAATGAAAACTCCTGGGCAGCGATTGCCGCGCTTGCGCCGTGCGTGCTGCTGATCTGCCTGGTCTCCGCCTACCGCGGCTTTTTTCAGGGGCAGAGCAACATGACCCCGACCTCGGTCAGCCAGATTTTTGAGGCAGTGACGCGCCTGGTTGTCGGGCTCGGGCTTGCGTGGCTTGTGATGAAGCTCACGGGCGAAGCGTTTGTGCGCGCGCAGGGCATCGTCCTTGCCCCCGGCGAGGCGGCGCAGGACTACGGCGACATTACCCTTGCCGCCGGCGGCGCGATTCTGGGCGTGACGCTCGGAAGCCTTATTTCGGTTGTTTACCTGCATCACAAATTCCGCCAGTCGAACCAGATTCTGTCTCTCGGCGGCGGCACGGCAACGTCGGCAAAAAGCACGATGAGGGAGCTTTTGTCCATCGCGGTCCCGATTACGCTCGGCTCTGCGGGGCTTCAGATCATCAACCTGTTCGACACGATGATCTATATGAGAAGGCTCACGGGCGCGCTGCAATGGACGGAAAAGATGGCGGACTCCGCCAAGGGCATTTACAACTTCTGCCAGACGGTCTTTGCGCTCCCCTGCTCGTTCATTCCGACGATCACCATCGCGGTCATTCCCGCCATCACGGCGTCGCTCACCAGAAAGGACCTCCTTGAAGCAAAGGCGACGTCCGAGTCGTCCGTGCGGACGATGGCGCTCATTGCCATGCCGTGCGCGGCAGGGCTTTTCGTGATGGCAGAGCCGGTCATCCGGCTTCTTTGCTCGACGTATACGGAAGATAAAATCCAGCTTGCCGCGACGATGCTCGCGATTCTGGGGCTCACGGTTATCTTCAACTCCCTCGTTCTGCTGCTCAACGCGATCATGCAGGCGCACGGGGATGTGGTCACGCCGGTTATCAACATGCTCATCGGCGGCATCATCAAGATCATTGTGAACTATCTCCTCGTCGGGCAGCCGAGTCTCAACATCGTCGGCGCGCCGATCGGCACATTCATCTGCTACATTTCGATCACGGCGCTCGACCTGATCGCCATGAAGCGGCACATCTCCGCCCGTCCGGCGATTTTCAGAAACATCGTCCGGCCCGGGCTTGCCGCCGCAATCATGGGCGGAGCAACGTTTATGGTCTACCGCGTGTTATCCAGCGCGCTTTCCTCGTGGAAGCTTGCATGCCTGGTAAGCCTTGCCTTTGCAGTGGTTTTGTATGCGGTTCTGGTGGTCTTCCTGCGGTGTCTGACGTATGAGGACTGCATGCTGCTGCCCAAGGGAGAAAAAATCGCAAAAATCCTGAGAATCCGCAAAAAAAACTAAAAAAAGCCTTGCGAAAGAGGGCGAATTATGATAAATTTTACTAGCAAAGACCGCTATGGCTTTGCCGATCTTCAAAAGCTTGTTGAGGTCCTGCGCGCACCGGGCGGCTGCCCTTGGGACGGCGCACAGACCCACCTTTCCATCCGGCGAAATTTTCTGGAGGAGGCGTATGAGGCCTGCGAGGGCTTCGATCTCGACGATCCGGCGCATATGCGCGAAGAGCTCGGGGACGTGCTGCTTCAGGTCCTGTTCCACACCGATATTGAGCGCGAGGCGGGCCGCTTCACGCTCGACGATGTGTGCGACGCCGAATGCAAAAAGCTCATTTTCCGTCATCCTGCGCTTTTCGGCGGCGAGGCCAGAAGCTGGGACGAGGTCAAGAAACAGGAAAAAGGCCAGACGACCGTGACCGAAACGTTAGACAGCGTTGCAAAATCGCTCCCCGCCACGTGGCGCAGCGAGAAAATTCAGAAAAAAGCCGCCAAATGCGGTTTTGCCTGGGAATCGGCTGCGGAATGTCTGGACAAACTAGAAGAAGAGACGGCAGAGCTGCGCCAGGCCATTCGCGATGGGGCCGACCCCACAGAAGAGCTCGGCGATCTGCTGTTTGCGGCGGTCAATGTCGCTGCTTTCCTGCAGGTCGATCCGGAGGACGCCCTCCACAAAGCCTGCGAAAAATTTATCCGCCGTTTTGGCGCAATGGAATCGGCCGCACGGCAGGCGGGCCGAGCGCTGGAGGAGCTCTCCGGCGAAGAGCTGCTGTCGCTCTGGGCTGCGCAGAAAAAGCTGGAGCACACAGGTTCTGCCGAAAAACGAACAACAAATACATGAAAAGAGGAAGTACCATGAATAAAACCGAACTGATCGCAGAGGTCGCCAAGAAGTGCGCCATGAGCAAGAAGGACGCCGAGAAGGCCGTCAACGCAACGTTTGATACCATCGCAGAGACCCTGTGCCAGGGCGATAAGGTCCAGCTCGTCGGCTTCGGCGGCTTTGAGACCAAGGCCCGCGAGGCGCGTATGGGCCGCAACCCCAAGACCAAGGAGCCCATCGAAATTCCCGCGACCACCGTTCCCGTCTTCAAGCCCGGCAAGGCGCTCAAGGACCAGATCAGCAAGTAACACCCCATCGGGAAGGCTGCGAAGCTTTCCCGATTTTCTTTTGATGAATCACAGGAGATGCAAGCCATGCGTTTGGATAAATATCTGAAGGTCTCGCGCCTGATCAAGCGCCGGACCGTAGCAAATGAAGCGTGCGACAACGCGCGCATTTCGGTCAACGGAAAGCCTGCGAAAGCGAGCTACGACGTCAAGGTCGGCGATCGGATCGAGATCGCCTTCGGCGCAAGGACGCTGCGCGTGGAGGTTCTTGCCGTTGCCGAGGCAGTGCGCAAGGACGACGCCGCCGCCATGTATAAGGAAATCTGAGGCATACTTCCCGCGTCCGCGCCGTATACTTGAGTATCCGGTGAACCGAGGAGGATGCGACATGACGCCGACACAGCCCAATGCGCTCGAAGCGCCGCACCAGCTGCAGCTCGACAGCCGCGCACGGCTTCATATGACGGGGGTCATCGAGGTGGAAAGCTTTGATGAAGCCACAATCGTTCTGACCACCACGCGCGGGACGCTGATCGTCCGGGGCGAGGGACTGCATTTGCAGCTGCTGCGGTTGGACGGCGGCGAGGTGCTGGTCGACGGAACGGTCGACGCGCTCACCTACGAGGACAGCCAGCCGGCAGGCAGCTTTCTGGCGCGGCTGTTTGGCTGATGGAGCTTCCGGTTCTTTTTCAGGCGGAGCAGGCGGCGCTCGCAGCATTGCTGGGGGTCCTGCTTGCGATGCTTTACGATCTGCTGCGCGCGCTGCGAAGGGTGCTGCCCGGCGCTGCGGGCTTTGCGGACGGACTGTTTGCGCTTGTCTTTTTCCTGTCGTTGCTCGCTTTCGCGCTCTATCCGGGACAGGGCGAGTTCCGCCTTGGCTTCTTTTTGGAGATCGCGCTGGGTGCGGCGGCGTATTTTCTGACGCTCAGCCGCCTGCTGCTGCAATTTTTTGAGGGCGCGCTGCGCGCCATCCGGCGGATTTTGCATCCGTTCCTGCAGCCGGTGCGGTTCGGTGCAAAAAAATTTTCAGTTTTTTTGAAAAACCTCTTTGCAAGATGCAAAAAATGGGGTACAATTATCGGTAAGATACCCGGAGACCGGACGGATTCTGAAAGGGGTCAGGCAAAGCATGAAACTCGTCAAGTCTTCCCTTCTGGTGAAGCTGGTTATCCTGATTCTGGTTGTCTACGCGACGGTGACGCTCGTGTCTCTGCGCAAGCAGATCACCGAAAAAAACGAGCAGGAGGCAATTCTCAACAGCTCCATCGCCGCGACGCAGCAGGAAAACAATCGGATTCAGGACTCTATCGACGCACTGGGCACCGACGCTGGCGTCGAGGCAGTCGCGCGCGATAAGCTCGGCATGGTCGACGAGGGCGATATCGTCTTCTATGATGTGGGCGAATGACGGTAGACCATTCAGACGCGGCGTTTGATTCGCGTCTTGAATAGAATAAAATGGGAGAACAGAACAAACATATGGATCTTACAGTTGGAGCAGTTGTGGAAGGCAAGGTCAAGAGTCTGAGCAAGTTCGGCGCGTTCATCACGCTGCCGGATGGTTCCACCGGCATGGTACACATCTCGGAAATCGCCCACGCCTACGTCAATGACATTCGCGACCACCTGACCGAGGGGCAGGCCGTGAAGGTCATGATCATCAGCCGGGAAAACGGAAAAACCAATCTTTCCATCAAGCGCACCCTTCCGCCGCCCGCAAAGCCGCAGTTCTCGCGTCCGCAAAATCGCGGCTACGGCTCCGCGCCGAGGTCCAACGCGCCCAACGACCGGTCCGCTGCGCCGCGCAATCACGCAAGCGCGCCCGCGCAGCCGCAGCAGAAATCGTTCGACGATATGCTCAAGCAGTTCATGACGGAGTCGAGCAGCAAGATGTCGTCGATCAAGCAGTATTCCGAGCATAAGACAAAAACCAGAAGAAGATAACCAAAATCGCCCTTTTCAGTCGGAAAGGGCGATTTTTTAAGGAGAAGTATATGAACATTCTGATTACCGGCGGCAGCCGGGGCATTGGCGCAGCGGCAGTGCGGCTGTTTTGCGCGCGGGGCGATAGGGTCTGGTTTCTCTATGAGAAGCGCCACGAACAGGCGCAGGCGGTTGCCCGCGAGACCGGTGCAACAGCAATCTGCTGCGACGTTGCGATGGAAACGCAGGTGCAGGCGGCATTCTCGCAGCTTCCGGCGCTCGACGCGCTGATCTGCAACGCAGGCGTTGCGCACTACGGGCTGATCTCGGAGATTACGCCGGACGAATGGCGGCGGATTTTTGCGGTGAACGTGGACGGGGTATTTTACTGCGTGCGCGCGGCGCTGCCGGGGATGCTGGAAAAGCAGTCGGGCGCGATTGTGACGGTGTCTTCCGTGTGGGGACAAGTCGGTGCGTCGTGTGAGGCGGCATATTCGGCGACGAAGGGCGCGGTGCTGGCGCTGTCGAAGGCGCTGGCGCAGGAGCTGGGACCGAGCCACATCCGCGTGAACGCGATCTGCCCGGGCGTGATTCAGACGGACATGTGCGCGAACGTCGCGCCGGAGGTTCTGGAAAATTTGCGCGAGCAGACGCCGATCGAGCGGCTGGGGACGCCCGAGGATATCGCGCAGGCGATGGCGTTTCTGGTCGACGCGCCGTTCATAACCGGGCAGGTTTTGGGCGTGAACGGCGGATTTGTCATCACGTAGCATCGTTTCGTGCAACAAAGGTGCATGTTCCTCCTAAGGGTAGAAGGGGATTTCCCCAAATACTTTCAGGAGGAATTTTTATGACAAGAACACAGAAGCTCGGACTTTGCACATGGCTGCCGGAGGACCCGGTGAGCCTGGCGGAAATGAACGACAATTTTTCCCGGCTGGACGCCAACGGCGGAAGATCGCTGCTGCTGGCGGAGGCGAGCATGCGCACGCTCGGCGGCGTGATGGCGGCGGTCGCGCATCAGGGCGGGCATGCGGTGTACGCCGAGCGCGTACAGGTCGATGCGTTTCAGGACCCGGACCAGATTGCGGAGAACAGCGGCGTTTACTATCGGGGCAAGAAGCTGGAGCTGCTGTCGGAGGGACTGCAGTCGGACGAGGTCTGGGGCAACCCCGGCACGACCTCCACGAACGCCTATTACAACGTCACCAATCTGGGCAAGGCTTTCAAGCCCAAGCAGCAGTGGAACAAGGTATTTGACTTCTATCCGAACGCCTTCGGCAAGCTGACGAAGCTGAAGCTCATTCTGAGCATGACGGTGTCGCAGACGACGACGATCAGGCTCGCCATTCAGGACACGGAAGCGGCGCAGGACGTACTGACGACGGAGCTTGTGACCATTCACAGCGAAGAAAAGAACTTTGAGTTTCCGGTCAATCTGGTGCTGGACCCGAACCGTCGATACGCCATGTGCGCATGGCTGGAAGAAGGCGCAACGACGATCGGCATGAACTGCATGGAGTTTACGGTCACACCGCTGGTTTATACGAACGGCTCGGTCACGATGAAGCCCATGGAAATTCCGGCGGGCACGGCGCGGCTGGAGCTGCTGCTGCACGACAACGGAACTGCGGCTGCTCCGTCTTTGAAGCTCGGCACCGGCGCGTTTGCAGCCCTCACGCAGCTCAGCGCAAAGGCGGACAAAATCCCCGGCGGCACGGACGCGACACTCCGGCGCTACAGCGTCGAAGTTCCCGCCGGTGCGCAGACCGCGCAGCTTAAATTGGCGCTGAACGGTGCGGCGTGCAAGGTCTATGACTATGCACTGATCGCGATGTAAAAAAGGAAACCTCCCCGATTGGGGAGGTTTTTTCTTGCTCTTTCGGGAAAATTGTGGTATCTTGAAAATGG
>CALERM010000147.1 GCA_937907715.1 uncultured Clostridia bacterium | reverse complement strand
GAACAGTATGTTTACCCGCAAGGAGTACGCGACATCCGTAAGCGGCAAAGCCGCTGACGGCTGTCCAGTCCGGTCGGCGAAGCCGCCGGATAACATGGATTTTCATCTTATTTTGCGCCTGCGGGCGCAAAACTCTACGAGGTTTTCGTATGGTTAAGAAAGCGGTTACTGCAGAAGATTGGCGCTCAGGAGCAGACCATAGAGCATCTGCGCGATCTCGCCGCGCGAGATTTGCCGGGAGGGTGTGATGGCAGCTTCGCCGGACGCCCACAGACCGGACGAGGCGCAGTACGCGACGGACGCCTTCGCCCACGAGGAGATGCGCGAGGCGTCGCGGTAGGCGGAAAGCACCGCGTCGGGGTGGTTCAGCGCCGTGTCAATGCCGCAAAGAGCGGCGGCGCGCGCGGTCATGGTCGCCGCCTCCTGTACGGTGATGGCGCCGTCGGGGTTAAACTTCCCGTCGCCCACGCCGTTGACAATGCCGTAGGCAGCGGCGGTGTCGACGAACGGCGCGTACCATGCCGCTTCCGCGACGTCCTTGAACGTGCCGCGGTATTCCGGGGTAAGTCCCAGAGAGCCGACGACAATTTTCGCAAACTGCGCGCGGGTAAGACCTGCGTCGGGCGCGTAGGCCGTCTTCGTCATGCCGTTGACAATGCCGTAGGCGGCAAGCGCTTTAATCGCCTGCTCGTTTGCATGTCCGGAAATATCGGAAAACGCCGGAAGCGCTTCGACCTGCGCCGTGTGGGCGGCAACGCCGGACTGCGGGGTATGGGCGTTCTTTCTGACGTCCGTCATGGTAAAAAACGCGCTTTTGCCGCTTTGCTGCCGGACGGCTGCCGACAGGGCGCACAGCGCCTGCATGGTGGCGTAGGTGTCAAAGCTGTCTTCGTGGCAGAAGCTGCCGTCGGAGAGCTGATAGGTCAGGAGCTTGTCGAGAACGCTGTGACCGTTTTTCACAAAGCGGCTGTCATCCATGGAAATGCCCAGCGCGCAGAGCGTTAAAACAACCTGCGAGCAGGACTCGGAGCTGGTATAGCCCCAGGAGGTGTAGCCGCCGTCGTCATTTTGCAGCGCGGACAGCCGCTCCACGCCGAGCGAAACCGCGTTCTTGACCGCCGTGTTCGACTGATAGGGCGCGAGCGCCTGCAGAACCATCGCGGTCACGTCGGGGTCGGCTTCCTCTGCGCCGATTGCCCAGCCGCCGTCGGAAAGCTGTTTGCCGAGCATGAAATCGACATACATCTCGCGCGTCGCCTGCGTTTTGCCTGCTTCCGTCTTCGGAATTTCATAATTGCCGCAGTCGAGCGCCAGCAGCACATAGGCAGCCGACGTAACGCCCGGCTGGGTTGCGGCATCGTAATCGGACAGCGCGGCAAGCAGATTATAGCCTGCCACGTTCGCGGGGTCTTCTCCGATGGCGGTGAGTCCCAGAATCACGCGGGCATATTCGGTCAGGCGGGTTTTGGACAGCACGCCGCCGGTGCTTAAAACCTTCGCGGCAAGCGCGCGGTAATAGGAATCCGTCCAGTTTTCAGGCGCATCAAAGCCGCCGCGCACGACGCCGATCACCGCCCAGTCATCCGCCGCGCCCGGATGGGACAGCTCGGAGACGGCGAACGCCGCCGCCTTCTTTGCCGCGGTGTGCAGCGCCGTGTCTGCCGCGCCCGCCGGAACGGCAAGCAGCCCGGCAAGAAGCGCAAGCGTCAGAAAAATCGTAACAAACCGTTTCATGTGTGATACCTCCGTTTCCAGGCGCCGGTCCGGAAAACCGGCGCAGAAAAGCGAATCGTGAACTGACGACATCATAGCACAGAAAATAAAATCTTGCAACGCAATCAACCGGAAATTGGAAGATAAGCGTGATTTACCAGATCAATCGTATACCCGAAGCCGGGCTTCGGCTGCCAGGCATAGCCGTCTTTTCCTTCCTCCGGAAACAGGCGCTGCATCGCGGTGAGAATCGTGCCGCCGTGGCAGACGCAGATCGTGTCTTCCTTGCGGGAAAGAAGCTGCTCCAGCCCGCGCGCAATCCGTGCTTCCGAGGTACGGAACGACTCGCCCTGCGGCGGTGTGTTGGAAAACCAGTCGCCCGCGAGCCACGCCTGATAGGAAGGCTCCGACTTGATTTCCTCATAGCTTCTCATTTCGAAAATTCCAAAATTGACCTCGCGCAGATCCTCCAGAACGGAAAACGGCACGTCGCCGTAAATGGCGCGCAGCGTCTGGTTGGTTCTGATCATGCCGGTGGTGACGAACGAAAAGCCGTTTGGCGCGGGATAGACGCCGCGTTTTGCCGCGTCCTTCAGCTCCCGCACGCCGTCTTCCAGCAGCGGAAGATCGGTTGCGCCGTAGTATAAATGCCGCTCGGTGCCTTCGGTTCTGCCGTGCCGCAGAAGAACGAGCCGGTTCATGGCTTTACCTCCAGCGGCAGCCCGCAGAAAATCCTTGTGACGGCATCCGCCTGCGCGGCAAGACTGGAAAGCAGTCTGCCGGACGTTTCGCGCCAGGTCCGCTCCAGCCGGTCGAGCGGAACAATGCCGCAGGAAATGTCGTCTGCAATCAGGCAGATTGCTGCGGGCGCTCGACGCGCAAATTCTTCGCGCGCATCCTTTCCTTCTTCTGCGCACGCGCGCGCAAAGCGCTCGAGATGGCGGATGCAGCGCGCGTCCGGGTCCAGATCAAGACCCTCGCAGGTGAAAATGTCCGCGTCCGTCAGACCATATTTCTGCGCGGCATACTGCGTCTTTCCCTGATACGCGCCGCCGAAAATCAGCTCCATATTGCCCCCTGTCCGGCAAGCAGCAGCAAAAGCCCTGCCAACTCGCCCAATGTCATCGAAAAGCCCGAAATATCGCCCGACATGCCGCCGAGATTTTTCCGCGCCGCGCGGCAGACGAGCAGCGCGAAAGCTTCCGCACCGATTGCCGAAACGGTGAACCATGCGGAGCTTAACAGCAGCAGCCCTGCGGCGGCGGCAAGCGCGTTCAAAACCGCAAGCGCCGTTAATTGACGCTTGTGCTGCGCCGCTTCAAAGCCGGAGGCGTACTGGCTGGTCTGCATCGGGCGGCAGGCAAACACGCAGAAGCTCGGGGCAAAGCGCGAAAAGACCGGAATCAGAAGCAAGCCCTGCCAGCCTGCCAGCCTGTCAAAATCCAGAAACGCCGCGAATGCGGCAAGCATCAGGAAAATCGTACACACGACGGCAAACGAGCCGACGTGCGAGTCCTTCAATATTTTCTGCCGTGTGGGAAGGTCCCGCCGGGAAAGAATTGCGTCGCAGCAGTCCATAAAGCCGTCGAGATGAAGAAAACCCGTCAGCAGAAACGGCAGCGCCGCCAGAACCGCCGCGCACAGCGCCGGAAGACGCCCGAGCTGCCCCAGCGCGTATGCCGCCAGCGCCCAGAGCGCGCCGACAATCAGTCCGGCAACCGGCAGGTATACCAGCTGCCAGGGGCGCGCGTTTTCGTCCCAGATTTTACACGGGCACGGGATGGATAAAAACATGCCCCACGCCATAAAAAAGGCGGTGATCTGTGTTTTCAAGGCTGCCAGCCTCCTTTGTACCAGATGGGAATCGATGCGCTCAGCTCGGCAACGTTGCCGCACGCCTGCGCCAGCTTTACGCCGATATGCCCGAGTGCGCGGCGGTAGCTTTCTGTGAGCGCGCCGTAGCCGCGCCCGTCGGAAAAGACGAAGTCGGCGACAAAGACGACGTTCTGCGCCAGCTGCGAAAACCGGACGAGATCGCTTGCCAGCCGCTCGCCCGCAGTCCGATCGACCGAGCCGTCCGGGCGGAACATCTCGTTTGCCAGCAGCGCCGTGACGCTGTCGAGCAAAAACGTGCCGTTTTCCGGCGCAAGCTCCAGCGCCGACAGAATGCCGCATTCGCATTCGATGGTGTCAAAGCCCCAGCCGTCGCGCTCTTGCAGGTGCCTTGCGACGATGGCGCGGTCCTCGGCATCCGTCGGGCGGAGGGTCGCGAGATAATAGTGCGGCGCGGAAAGGGATTTTGCAATTTTCTGCGCAAGCATCGACTTGCCGCTTTTCGAGCCGCCGGAAAGAAAATATGTCATACCGTAAAGCTGTCCTTTGCACGGATTTCGGTCAAGTATGCATCGTCGATTGCCGCTTCAGGGAAGGTCGCCATCGTGTCCATGACGGCGCACGCCGCCTCCACGACGCGGAAGGCAATCGGGCAGCCGCTGCCCTCTCCGAGCCGCATGCCCAGATCCAGACACGGCTTCAGCCCCAGTTCCCGCTCGGCAAGCCGGAAGCCGACCTCAAACGAGCGGTGCGAGCCGAGAAAATAGCCCTTGGCGTACGGCGCGAGTCTGCCTGCGCACAGAGCGGCGACGATGGAAATGAACCCGTCGACCACGACCGGCAGACGCTGCTGCGCCGCGCCCAGAAAAACGCCCGTCATGGCGCACAGATCGAAACCTCCGACCTTGGACAAAACGTCAATCGGATCGTTGGGGTCCGGCTTGTGAAGCGCGAGCGCGTGCGAGATGACCTCTTTTTTCTTCAGAAACGCCGCGTCGGTCAAGCCGCCGCCCCGGCCGGTGACGTCTTCAATGGCTGCGCCCGTGAGCGCGGCGAGGACGGCCGACGAGGTCGTCGTATTGCCGATGCCCATCTCGCCGACGCCGAGGATGGATACGCCGTCCTGCTTTGCCTGCGCGGCAAGCGCCATCCCGGCGGCAATGCCGGCTACCGCCTGCTCTCGCGTCATGGCAGGCTCTTTGTAAAAATTCTTCGTGCCCTTGCCGAGGCTGCGGTTTACAATCTCCGGGCAGTGATATGGCAGCTTGATGCCCATATCGACGACGACCAGCTCATCTCCAAAATGCTTTGCCAGGCACGACGCACCGGTCAGACCCCGCGTGAGATTGATCGACTGCGCCAGCGTCACCGACTGCGGTGCGGAGCTGACGCCCTCGGCGACCACGCCGTTGTCGGCGGCAAGAACGTAGATACGCGTTTTTTGGAGGGTATTTCTGACGCTTCCGGTGATGCCTGCGAGCTGGACGGAGATATCCTCCAGAAGCCCGAGACTGCCGGGCGGCTTTGCCAGCTCCGCCTGCCGTTTGCGTGCGGCGTCCATCGCGCCTGCGTCAAGGGCTGTGATTTGTGAGATTGCGGACAAAAGCGTCTGCTCTGATTCCATGATGCGTTATTCCTCCAGAAGGTTCTGCGCGGCAAGCCATTGGACCGACTGCCGGCATGCGCTGAGTTCGAGTGTGACAGTGGCGTTCGGGCAGAGCGCGGAAAGCTCGCCGAGCAGCCCCGTGATGTCCATCACGCCCTGATCGAGCGGCGCATGCAGATCGCGCACGCCGTCGTTGTTGTGCAGATGCACGTGCGAAAGATACGGCGCGCAGGCGCGCAGCCACTGTTCGGGCGGATTGCTGCTTGCCGCGGTGTTTGCATGTCCCAGATCAAGACAGAGCTTCAATCGGGGGCTGTCTACCTGCCGGAGAATCTCCAGCAGCATCGTCTCGTCCGGCTCCATGACGTTTTCCAGACACACCGTGAGCGTATCCGGAACCTCCTGCACCAGCCGCTTCCACAAAAGCACCGAGCGCGAGACGAACCACGCCGGATGATACACCAGCGGCACAAAGCCCGCGTGCAGCACCAGCTTCGGGCAGTGTAGCGAAACTGCCTTGCCGATTGCCTGCCGGTAGCGCTTTTCGGTCACTTCCAGCACGAGCGGGTCAATTGCGGCGGGGCATAGCTCGTTAAAAGGTCCGTGCAGCACAAACCGGTCGGACGAGGACAGGCATGCGGCAAGGGAAGATTCCAGAACACGGGCGCAGTCCTGCGGGAAAAGCTCGCAGGCTTTCTCGGGGCTGTCCAGAAACGCTGCCGTGCAGAACTGCGCCAGCTCCAGTCCGAGTCCGTAATCCTTCGCCGTCTGCGGCGCGTCGTCTGCAATGGATGAGAGATACAGCTGCTGTTTTTTCATGCGCCCTCCGATACATCCCAAAAGAAAAGCCTGCATCCGAAAACCGGATACAGGCACAAAAAGGGCTGTATGTTTCCGGTTCCGGCAGAAACAGAAAATCCGTCGGGCGGCAGTCTGGCTTCAGCCGGAAGGACCGGCTTCACAGTGACCGACTCGCGGGGAATTGCACCCTCTTTGCCGCGCCCGACCCTATGTAAGAAAAAAATCAGAGTCTGCCCTGCTGGCGCAGAAGCCAGACCTTCAGAAGCGCGGTCTGGGTCTTTGCGTCCCAGATTTCGCCCGAGAGGACCTTCTGCACCGCCTGCTCAAGCGGCATCGTAAAGACGTTGAGAAATTCGTCGGCGTCCAGCTTCTGCTCGCGGAAGGTGAGGCTTTTTGCCGCGTACATGTGGATTGCTTCGTCACTGTAGGCGCAGGCGGGCAGGAACATTCCAAGCTCCAGAAGCTCCCCTGCGACTGCGCCGGTCTCCTCCAGAAGCTCGCGCGCGGCAGCCTTTCTGGGGTCTTCGTCCTTGCTGTCGAGCTTGCCCGCCGGAATCTCCACCAGGACCTTGCCGACCGGATAGCGGAACTGCCGCTCCAGAAGAACGCTGCCGTCGTCCAGCAGCGGCACGACGCACACCGCGCCCACGTGGCGCATGTACTCGCGCGGGGCAAGCTTCCCGTTCGGAAGCTCGACGGTGTCTTTGAAGACGTGCATGATATAGCCGTCGAAAATTTCGCGGCTTTCGACCTGCTTTTCGGTTAAAGTTTCAAAATTCTGCATGTTTTCCACCTCTTGCTGCTATTCATCTTACCCGTTTGACTGCGGAAAGTCAATGCCGGAAAGAAGGAAGAACCTGGCGCGCATGAACCGCGCGCACCTGCGCACACTATCCCCAGAGCTTACAGCAGCGCGCAAAAGAAGATGCTTCTTTCGTTCCATAGAAAAGTCTTTTCGGCGGAGCGCAGCGCGCGAAGATCTGCTGGCTGTTCCGGTTCCGGGGCTCTGCGTGCAGAGTCTTGCCGTGTGTTTTGCCGGGCGCGGCGGAACCACGAAGGGCAGATACCCGCCGGTGGCTTTCCGGGGGATCACGGCGGATCAGGCTGCGGCTCTGCCTGACGCCGGAGGCGCATGGTGCGCCCGCGTTTTTCCGGCAAAAGCCGCCCGCAGATAAGATACTCTGCGGGCGGCTTTGTGATGGGCTACCCCAGTTTTCTGTCCTTTTCGACGACGGCGTTTACCGCCTCAATCACGGCAGACTCGAAGCCTGCCTTTTTGAGCGCGTGGACGCCCTCAATGGTTGTGCCGCCGGGCGAGGTGACCTTATCGACCAGCGCCATCGGATGCTCGCCGGTTTCCTGGCAGAGCGTTGCCGCGCCGAGCGTCGCCTGGCAGGCAATTTGCTGCGCCAGCGCGCGCGGAAGCCCCGCCTTCACGCCTGCGGACGAGAGCGCGTCGATGTACATCTGCACAAACGCGCCCGAAGCGCCGCCGAGCGCCGAAAACGCGGAAAACTGCGCTTCGGGAATGTCATAGACCGCGCCCACGGAGCGGAACATTGCCCGCACCAGTTCCGTCTGCGCAGGACTGCACAGGCTGTTCGGGCAGACGGCGCTTGCCGAGCAAAGCACCTGCGCGCAGATATTGGGCATCACGCGAACCAGCGGAACATCGCCCAGATAGGAAGCGTAAAACCCGAAGCCCTTGCCGGCGGCAATTGTCACAACAAGTGTTTTCGGCGTGACGGCAGGCGCAATCAGCGGCAGCACATCCGGCAGCATCTGCGGCTTGACGCCGAGCACCAGAACGTTCGCGCGTTCTGCGACCTGCCGCGCGCTTTCACATGGGACAAGCCCCGTTTCCTGCGCCAATCTCTGCGTTTTTTCCGGCGAGCGGTTGAAGCCGCAGAGCGTGTCAGAAGAAAAGCTTCCGCTCCCCGCCATGCCGCGGATAATCGCGCCCGCCATATTGCCAAGACCAATAAAGCCGTAGATCATAGCATATCCTTTCTTTTTAAACACCCGGCTGGTTTTCCAGCCGGGTGCGCGTTTTAGCAAAGCTTCGCGCCTGCGGGAATCGAATCGTCGATCATGATGAGGTGCAGCTTTTCCTCGCCCTTTTCCGTGTGGACGGCGGAAAGCAGCATGCCGCAGGACGCAAGACCCATCATCTTTCTGGGCGGCAGGTTCACGATCGCGACGAGCGTCTTGCCGACGAGCTGCTCGGGCTCATAGAACTTGTGAATGCCGGAGAGTATCTGGCGGTCGGCGCCGGTGCCGTCGTCGAGGGTAAACCTCAGCAGCTTGTCGCTCTTTTTGACCGGCTCGCAGGCTTTGACCTTCACGGCGCGAAGATCCGACTTGCAGAACGTGTCAAAGTCGACCTTTTCCGTTGCATACGGCTCAATTTCCAGCGCGGGAAGAAGGCTCCTGAGCTGCTGCTGATGCAGCTCTTCCAGCTTTGAGAGCGCCTTCTCGGCGTCTACGCGCGGGAAGACTGCCTCGCCCTTGTGGACCGTGACGGCTGCCGGGAGCCTGCCCCATACTGCGGCGGCGTCCCAGGTTTCGACATCCGCATTTGCGCCGATCTGCGCGAAAATCTTTTCGCAGGAGTCCGGCATGAACGGCAGCAGCAGCGTCGTGCAGATACGGATGGTTTCCAGCAGATTGTACATGACAGCTGCGAGGCGCGGCTTGTTTGCCTCATCCTTTGCCAGCGCCCAGGGCATCGTCTCGTCGATATATTTGTTGGCGCGCTGGATGCACTTGAAGACCTCGTCGAGCGCGTTCTGGAACTGGAACTTTTCCATCTGCGCCTCATACCGGTCGCGAAGACCGGAAACCAGAGCAATCAGGCTCTCGTCGAACTCGCCCGCCGCGCGGGTCTCGGGAAGGGTGCCGCCAAAGTACTTTTCGACCATCGCCGTCGTGCGGGAGACAAGGTTGCCGAGGTCGTTGGCAAGGTCAATATTGATCGTGTTGATGAGCAGCTCGTTGGAGAAGCTGCCGTCTGAGCCGAACGGGAACGTGCGCAGCAGGAAAAAGCGCAGCGCGTCCACGCCGAACATCTCGGCAAGCACGTAGGGGTCGACGACGTTGCCCTTGGACTTCGACATCTTGCCGCCGTCCATGACGAGCCAGCCGTGACCGTAGACCTTTTTGGGAAGCGGCAGATCGAGGCTCATGAGCATTGCCGGCCAGATGATCGAGTGGAACCGGACGATTTCCTTGCCGACAAAGTGAACGTCCGCCGGCCAGTATTTTTCCAGATCGTGATACCGGTCGTTTTCAAAGCCGAGCGCCGTCATGTAGTTGAACAGCGCGTCAATCCACACGTAGACCACGTGACCCGGGTCAAAGTCCACCGGAACGCCCCAGGTGAAGCTCGTTCTCGAAACGCACAGGTCCTCGAGACCGGGGTCAATAAAGTTGTTGACCATTTCGTTGACGCGGGACTTCGGCTCGAGAAAATCGGTCTCGGTCAGAAGCTTGCGCACACGGCTTGCGTACTTGGAAAGGCGGAAGAAATACGCCTCTTCCTCTGCATCGTGGACCTCGCCGCCGCAGTCGGGGCATTTGCCGTCTTTGAGCTGGCTCTCGGTCCAGAACGACTCGCACGGCGTGCAGTACTTGCCCTTGTACGAGCCCTTGTAAATATCGCCGTTTTCATACATTCTGCGGAAAATCCGCTGGATTGCCGCGACATGATAATCGTCCGTCGTGCGGATGAAGCGGTCGTTGGAGATGTTCATCAGCTTCCACAGGTCGAGAACGCCCTTCTCGCCCGTGACGATGTTGTCGACGAACTGCTGCGGCGTGACGCCGGCTGCCTTCGCCTTTTCCTCAATCTTCTGACCATGCTCGTCGGTGCCGGTCAGGAACATGACATCATAGCCCTGCAGCCGCTTGTAGCGCGCCATCGCGTCGGACGCGACGGTGCAGTAGGTGTGACCGATGTGAAGCTTTGCCGACGGATAATAGATCGGCGTTGTGATATAAAAGGTTTTCTTACAGGTATCGCACATGGGAACTTCCTTCTTTCTGCGCCTGCGCCGAATGAAAGCGCGGCGGAATTTTAGCAGAACTAGCATACCCGTTTTTCAGGTTTTTGTCAACAAATACCGCCGGAGGTGATTGACAGATCGATTGACAGATGTAGTATACTAAATAATAGACTCAAAAAAGAAAACGTGAGGTTTTTATGCTGAATTTTCACAAACCGTCCATTGCCGACTACGGCTGGATTCATGACATCACCTATCCTGCAAATCTTCCGGGCGCGGACATGTCTTTTCACAATATGTATTTCTGGGAGTGCTACTACGGAGAGGTCGCGCAGGCGGCGGGCTTCGTGACGCAGCGGCTGTCGAAAGACGGCGTTTCGACGTATCTTTATCCTGCGGGCGCGGGCGACGTAAAACCGGCGCTGGAGGAGATTCTGGACGACGCGAAGGCGCGCGGAGAAAAGCTCGTGCTGCGCGGCGTGACGGACGACAAAAAGGCGCTTCTGGAGCAGCTTTATCCGGGGAAATTTTCGTTTACCGCCTACCGCGATTCGTTCGACTATATCTACACCGTCGAGGAGCTGACCGAGCTGCACGGCAAGAAGCTGCAGGCAAAGCGCAACCACTGCAACCGCTTCGAGCAGGACCATCCGGATTTCCGGACGGAGATCGTCACGCCGGAAAATTTGCAGCTCTGCCGCGATATGGTGAAAAAGTGGTACGAGGTCCACGAGTGGAACGAGCAGATCGAACAGGAAAAGACGGCGATTGCCCGCGCGTTCGACCATTTTGAAGCGTCCGGCATGGACGGTCTCATGCTGATCGAAAACGGCGAGGTCATCGCGTTTTCCATGGGCGCGCGGATGAACGAGCTGTATTATGATGTGTGCTTTGAAAAGGCGTATTCCGCCATCAACGGCGCCTACGCCATGATCAACCGCGAGTTTTCCCGCATGGTTGCGCAGAAATATCCGGCGCTGCAGTTCCTCAACCGCGAGGACGACATGGGAGAGCCGGGGCTGCGCAAGGCAAAGGAGTCGTATCAGCCGACGTGCCTGCTCGAAAAATACAACGCTTTTTTACAGGAGGAAGGGTAAATGCGCACCAGGAAAACCGACAGGGAGGATATCCCGGTGTTGAAAGCGCTCTGGAAGGAAGCATTCGGCGACGAGCAGCAGGACATCGACCTGTTCTTCGAGACCGTCTACCCGAACGCGGCAGGCTTCTGCGCGGAGGACGGCGGGGCGCTGGTATCTATGCTCTTTGCGCTGCCGCAGACGATGGTCAGGGAAGAAAAGCAGCGCAGGTGCGCCTATCTCTACGCCGTCGCCACAAAAAAGGACCGGCAGGGCGAGGGGCTTTGCAGCGCGCTGCTTTCCTATGCGGAAAAGGAGCTTCGCAAGCGCTATTTTGAGGCGCTGCTGTTAAGCCCGGCAAGCGAAGACTTAGCGGACTTCTATGCAGAGCGCGGCTTTGTCCGGCAGACCGGCGCAAAAAAAGTGATTCTGGACTGCGCACAGCCGACGGGGCAGGCGACGGAAATCGGCGTGCAGGACTACGCGGGACTGCGCGAGACGGCGCTGTGGGACATTCCCCACGTGCGCTATGACAAGGCGCAGCTGGAATACGCGATGGCAGGCGGAAAATTTTACTGCCTGATGGCAGGCTACGCCATGGGCTGCGCGGCAGTCAAGGACGGCAAAGACGGCGTGCGGGCGGTTGTCTGCGAGCTGCTGCCCGGAACAGAAGGGCTCGGCGCGCTGGCGGAAAAGCGCGGCGCGGGAAAATACGAGGTTGTTTCGGCGCTTCACGCAGACGATGGCGAGACATGGTGCATGCTCAAGTGGCTGGTCAAGCCCGACCCGGACTTTGAACCGGTTTACATGGGCTTTTCCCTGGAATAAGGGGAAGCCAAACCAAAGAAACAGAGAGGAATCGATTGATGTACGACGCAGGCATTACCATATCGAATAGCGATCTCAAGAGGCTTCTTGCCTGCGCGAACGCAGACGCGGCGCTTTTGTATCTGTACCTTGCCGCCGGAAACGATCCGGCGCAGGCGCAGGAAGCCCTTCGCATGAGCCAGTCGCGCCTGGATCTCGCCGCGGCGAGCCTGCGGCAGATGGGACTCACGCAGGACGAGCCGAAGCATCTTGCCCCCGCCGAGGCGCCCGGCTACACCGAGCAGGACGTGACGCGTGAATACCGCACGAACCCGGAGTTTCCGAGCATGGTCGGCGAGGCGCAGCGCAGGCTCGGTCGGCTTCTGAGCACGGAGGAGATCAAGATTCTCCTGTCTGTTTACCGCTATCTCGGGCTTCCGCCGGAGGTCATTTCCATCCTGATCAACTACTGTATCCAGAGAAGCCGCACGCGCGGGCAGACGCGCATGCCGTCGATCCGCAGCATCGAAAAAGAGGCGTACCGCTGGGCGGATCTCGGCATCGATACGATGGAGGAGGCGGCGGTGTACATGCAGAGCCAGCTGCAAATGCAGGCGAACATCGGAAAAATCCAGAGTCTGCTCGGCATCGAAGGGCGCAAGCTGACTGCGGGCGAGGAAAAGCTGATCGCCGCATGGCTTTCATGGGGCTTCGGCGAGCGGGAAATCCGGCTGGCGTATGAAAAGACGTGTATGAACACGGGCGGGCTCAAGTGGCCGTATCTCAACTCGATTTTAAAAAGCTGGCACGAACAGGGACTTACCACGCTCGAACGGATCGAAGCGGGCGACCGCCCGCCGGAAAAACCGGCGCACAGTGCGGCAAAGCCCGGCTACAACGTGCAGCATCACGACGACGCGCTCAGCGACATCCAGCGCGCCGCTATCCGGCGAATGCTTGAAAACGGGGAGGAATAACGCATGGCGTACTCGAAGGAGGTCCTGCACCGCGCCGAAGCGCGGCTCGAGCAGGCACGCCGCCAGAATGAGCTCGACTGCGAGCGGCGGATTGCCGCGATCTATGAAAAGCTGCCGCGTCTGGCGGAAATTGACCGCGAGCTGAGAAGAACCAGCGCAAAGGTCTATGCCGCCGCCTTCCGCGGAAGCGAAAGCCCCGAGCAGGCGATGCAGAAGCTCAAGGAAGAAAACCTGTCCTTGCAGCGCGAGCGCGACTGGATTCTGGAATCGGAGAATATTGACCCCGAGGATCTGGAGCGGGAACCTGTGTGCAGGCTCTGCGGCGGCAGCGGCTGGCGCGGGGCTGCGATGTGCGAGTGTTTGCAGGAGCTTTGCCGGCAGGAGCAGAAGAAGGCGCTGCTGCATTCGTTCGGCGCAGGGAAAGAGAGCTTTGATAAATTCCGGCTGGATGTGTATCCGGAGAGAATCGACCCGAAGCTCGGCGTCAGCCCGCGCGCGGTTATGAAACGGGTCTATGAGAGCGCCGTGAGCTACACGAAGACGTTTTCGACCTCCAGCGATTCTCTTTTGTTCATGGGCGCAACGGGGCTCGGCAAGACGCTTCTTTCCGGCTGCATTGCGCGCGCGGTCGCCGACCGGGGATACTCCGTGTGCTACGTGTCGGCAGGAAAGCTGTTTTCCGATTTTGAGACGGAGAAGTTTCGCCTGAAAGAAGACGGCGCGCTGACGGGCGAGTATTTGCAGACCGATCTTCTGATCATCGACGATCTGGGGACGGAAATGACGACGCAGTTTACCGTGTCGGCGCTGTATCAGATTGTCAACGGCAGGCTCCTTTCCGGAAAGCCTACGATTGTTTCGACAAATCTGCCGGACACGGAGCTCGAGGCGCGGTACTCGGCGCAGATTGCCTCGCGGCTGCTGGGGGCGTATACGCTCTATCAGTTCTGCGGGACGGATGTGCGGCTGCTGCGGAAAATGGAAAGCAAGATCTGAGACTAGCCTGTCGGAACGGGCAACTGCAATGTGAATTGGAATGGCTCGAGGCTTCCCTTTGGGGGAGCCTCCTGTTTTTGAAAAAGGAACA
>CALERM010000146.1 GCA_937907715.1 uncultured Clostridia bacterium | reverse complement strand
CCGCCAGTGCCGTCATGCCATTCGCGTCAATGAGCTTGGTCAAATCCGTCACGCCGATGGCCTGCGCGATGAGCGCCAGCGAAGCGGCACCGGACACGGCGGCAAGGATTTTTCGCCAGACCGGAAGCTTTTTCACCGTCCGCGTCGCTTTCTCCGGTGCGGGCAGGATGCGCTGATATTCCGGTAAGGGTGGTTCCGGTTCGACTGCGCCGCCGCAGGCTGCAATGACATCGTCCGGCGTGACCGCTTCGGGCAGGATGTCGCGAGCGATGCGGTTTGCGGCGGTTGTGTAGAAGCTGTTGCCGGAGAAGAACGTTTTCGGCTCGGATTCCGTGACGATATTGCCGTCAAAAAATAATGCACAGCGGTCGGCGTATTTCGCGCAGAACTCGATGTCGTGACTGACCATGAGGATCGCTACGCCGGACGCTTGCAGCGTCCGGAGAATCTGCCCGAAAACCTGCTTGAACTCCGCGTCCAACCCCTTTGTCGGCTCGTCAAGGAGCAGAATGTCCGGATTCAGAAGCAGGATTTTTGCCAGCGCCGTGCGCTGCTGTTCGCCGCCCGAAAGGTCGTAGGGGTGACGGTCAAGCAGCTCTGCCAGCTTGCAGAGGGAAACGACCTGTGCCAGCCGGTCGGACTTCCGCTCCGTTTTCGGTAAAATCTCCAGCAAATCTTCACGCACCGTGGATTTGACGAACAATGCCTGCGGGTTCTGCGGCAGCATTCCGACGCTTCCCGTGATGGCAAGCTCGCCGCGATAAGCTTTTTTCAGGTTTGCCAGCAGCTTGAGCGTGGTGGTCTTGCCCGTGCCATTGCCGCCGAGCAGGGCCAGAAATTCGCTCTTGTGCAGCTCCAAGGATAGACCTTTTACCACGTCGGGCAGGTCTTTGTCATACTTGAACCAGAGTTCCCGCGCCGAGACAACGGTTTCCGTGTCCGGTGCGTTTTTATTTTCTTCTGGGATAGGCTGCAATTCATGCGTTTTTGCATAGTCGAGCAGCCAGTTTCGGCCGTCACAGACGGAAATGGGGCAGGGGGCTGCGGAATCCGACGCCGCCCAGATGCGCATGGCGGCAGGCATGGCGAGAAACATCGCGTTCCCACTGCTTTTCAGCTCTGCGCCCACGTCCGCAGGCGTGCCGGTGCAAAGGAGCTTGCCGCCGTCCATGACGGCCACGCGCGACGCAAAGCCGAACGCTTCTTCCAGACGGTGCTCCGTCAGAATGATCGTCGTGCCAAGTTCGCGGTTGATCTTGCCGAGGGTGGCTAAAAAATCAGACGCGGCAATCGGGTCAAGCTGGCTCGTCGGCTCGTCCAGAATTAAAACTTTCGGTTGAAGCACCATCACGGATGCGAGGTTCAAGAGCTGCTTTTGCCCGCCGGACAGCTCTGTGACCGGCTTATAAAACCATTCCTGAATCCCGAAAAACGATGCCATTTCCGCAACTCTGCGGCGAATGGTCGGCGTGTCATAGCCGAGGGATTCTAAGCCAAACGCCAGCTCGTGCCAGACCTTGTCGGTCGCGATCTGATTTTCCGGACTTTGCTGCACAAAGCCGATTGTTTCCGCCTGTTCGCGCTGGTCAAGCTCGTCAAGCTTCTTTCCATCAAACAGAATTTCTCCCGAACGTCTGCCGTGCGGCGCGAGAACAGTTTTGAGCTGCCGCAGCAGCGTACTTTTGCCGCAGCCGGAGGGGCCGCACAGCACCAGAAACTCTCCCGGCTGAATAGACAGCAACAGGTCGGAAATTGCGTTTTTCGCTTGTTCGGGGTAAGCAAAATTCAAGCCTTTGATTGTAAAGACTTCCACTGCCTGTCCTCCTTTCGGTCGAGCATCACCGGCGTCAGCACCAGCGCGAGATAGACGAGCATAAAGCTCACGGTCATGGGCGTCCATGCGGCGGTTTTCACGGTCGGATAGTAGCGGAAATACGTGCCGCCCGCCATCCAGCCGGAGATGAGATACGCGCCGCAGAAGATCAGCCACGCAAGCGCGGCCTTGTCGCGGTCGTCGAAACGATAAATCGAGAACGCCGTGCGCCCAGGCAGACCATAACCGCGGGCGCGCATGGAATCTGCGGTTTCGATTGCATTTTCCAAGCTCCATGTGACCATGATGGAGAAGATTTTGACGGCGTTCCCGACTCTTTGGAACACGCTGCCGTTCTTCGTGTCGCGCCCGATGCACGCCTGCGCCTCGGAGACGACCTGCATCTGCGCCTTGAACTTCGGGATAAAGCGCAGCGCCATAGACAAGACCAGAGAAAGTGCTGGTATCACACGCCCGAACAGGTACACGAACTTATCTGACGTCATCACCTCGTTGTAGCTCGAAAACCACAATACGACGCTTGCCAGCATGACGGCTGCGGCCACACCGTAGAACATGGATTCGAGCGTCAGCGGATTGCCGGAGGGCAGGTACGTCAGTATCGTTTGACCTTCGTGATTGAACGCCGGGTTGACGAGCGCGGCAACGGCCGCCATGGGAAGCAGTCCCATGACGGCAAAGCGCACCGCTTTTCTGCCCTTGAGATAAATATCATACGCCAGCGCGCCGGTCAAGGAAATCGCAAGAT
>CALERM010000145.1 GCA_937907715.1 uncultured Clostridia bacterium | reverse complement strand
GGCGGGAATGCCGTAGCGGAGCATGCCGCCGAGCCGCTTCTTTTCTTCAAAGATCGTCACGCCATGCCCCATCAGGCGCAGGTAATACGCGCACGAAAGACCGCTGGGGCCTCCGCCGATGATTGCCACGCGCTTGCCGGTTGATGGCTCGCAGGCAGGATTCGGAACATCGCCCGCGTGGTCAACTGCGTAGCGCTTGAGTCCGCGGATATTGACGGGTGCGTCGACCATATTGCGGCGGCAGCGCGCCTCGCACGGATGCTCGCAGATATACGCGCAGGCGGTCGGCATGGGGTTATCCTTGCGGATCAGCCGCACCGCGTCTGCATACCGCCCCTCGCGCACCAGCGCGACATAGCCCGGCACATCGACGCCCGCGGGACACAGCGACACGCACGGCACGGGGTTCTGAAGAGAAGCCAGGCACCGGTGGTGCTGGACATGGTTCACATAGTCGTCCCGGAAACCCTCGAAGCCGCTTAAAACCAGCTGCGCCGCGTCCCGTCCGATGGCGCAGTCGGCAGAAGAGGCGATCGCCCGCGCCGTTTTTTCGATGGTGTCGATCGTCAGCATCGTACCGGTGCCATCTAACACCTGCCCCATCAGCACAGCAAGCTGCCCGAGTCCGATACGGCAGGGCACGCATTTGCCGCACGACTGCGCGTGGCAGAGCTGTAAAAACGTCAGGGACATATCGATGGGACATAGTCCCGGAGGACTGGACGCGATCCGGCGTTCCATGTCTTTATAGAGGCGGTCAACAACCGTCTGCGCCTTGCTCGCGGTTTTGATGTCGAGTCTGCTCAAGGCTTCCTCACTCCTTCTGATTTTTGGAATACAATTATGCCTTTTATGATATAATGCATAATGCTTTTAATATGGCAATACCATAGCATACGGTTCGTAATAAGTCAAGATGTATCGATAAAAAAATATCAATTGTATGTTTCTTCCATATTTGACGGCGCTGCAAGCACTACCGTGGAACGGGCGCAAGAGCTGTCCGGGGTTACCCGGGCAGCTCCCGCTTCAAATGAATAGGGGGTGATGGGATTGGTAAATCAAATGGCAAGCGCTGCGTTGAGCGCATCGGTAGTTGCAGTAACCGCGTTGTCGGGCGCCTTTGCCACCACGCCCCGCCACAGAAGCATGCCGATGCCGCCGATGGCGGTGCAGCCTGCAGATTCTGCCTGCTCAATGAGAAGGGTCTTGCGGGGGTTATAGACCGTGTCCGCAACGACAAGGTCTTTACGCAGGAGCTTCGCGTCGACGAGACTTTGCCCGTCCAGCGGCTTCATGCCGACCTTTGTGGCTTTAACGAGGATGTCGCAGTCTTTGACGGCGCTTTCGAGTGCTTCCGCGTCTTCGAGCGGATGGATGGAAACCCTGCAGGCAGGAACCGCCGCGCAGAGCTTTTCGACCGTCCTTTCGCCGTTCACGTAGAATTCGTCCGCGCGGTTGAAAATGGCAATTTCCTGCGCCCCGTTGAGCGCCGCCTGCACGCAGATGGCGGTTGCCGCACCGCCGGCTCCAAGGACAACCAGGCGTTTGCCGCAAACCTCTACCGCATGCTCGCGCAGATTCTGCACGAAGCCGATGCCGTCGGTGTTGTGGCCGGTGAGCTTTCCATCGTCTCCCACGGTCACGGTGTTGCAGGCTCCAATGAGCTTTGCCGCCGGGGAAATGGCGTCGACAAGACCTGCTGCCGCCGTCTTATCCGGCATGGTGACGTTGAAGCCGCCGACATGCAGCGTCTTAAGACGCCTTCTTTGACGCAGTCCAGCGGAATGTCGAAGGCGAGATATGCCGCGTCAATATTGGTGGCTGCAAAGCTGTAGTTATACATTGCCGGAGAGCCCGAGTGCCCGACCGGCGAGCCAATGAGAGCATAGAGCTTTGTGTGTCCGGAAATACGTTCTTCCATGGTAGATGGTAAGCAGTTTCTTTCCTGCACGCAGCGGGCGCTTTCGACGCTGGATGGGGGCGTGGAGGAGCTGCGCCGGGTCGGGCGCGGAGAGGGGCTGCTCCGACTGGGGCTGCTGCGCACGCTGGGCATCGAATTCGTGCCGAAGCTTGCCGAGCGCTTTTTGAATGCGCACCCGGATAAAAACATCCGGTTTTCGTTCTCCACCGGCGTGACTAGGGTGTATCTGAAAACTCCCGATGTGACCGGCAGCGAGGAATTTTCGCGCT
>CALERM010000144.1 GCA_937907715.1 uncultured Clostridia bacterium | reverse complement strand
TGTACCGGACCAGCTCGATGCTGACGGTAATCTCGCTGGTTGCCAGCTCTTCCGGAACCGTTACGCCGCGCAGATACGGAAGACCTTTGTTCAGCTCGTCATTCTGCTCCCAGTTTCCGCCGAGCCTCGCTGCAAACGACGCGCTCTTCATCGCCTCAAGCGTCATGCCGACTGCGTTATAATTTGTGCTGCCGGTATCGGACGCCTGATTATAATAGCAGTTTGTGATGCCTTCGGTCTGGTCATACTGGAAGCCGCTGTCCGGCCGGTTGCCGCCGATGAAGCCGTGTCCTTCTGCCTCCGTGCAGGTGACCGTACCCGCCGCGTAGCAGTTTTCATAGACGTTGCTTTCATAGACCGACCGCCCGACAAAGCCGCCGGAGTAGCCTCTGGCGCTGACATTGCCGAAGCTGGCGCAGTCGCGGATGGTGCCGTTATAGCCGAGACCTACAAAGCCGCCCGCGTAATCGCTCGTCGTGTTCACGTCCATGGATGTCCAGCAGCGCTCAATCACGCCGCCGTCTTCGTTCGCGCCAACAAAGCCCGCGTGCCCGGTGGACGTGGTCGAATGGGAATCCAGTTTGCCGCCCTGTACGTAGCTCGCGCGAATCACGCCGTAGTTCCGGCTCACCATGCCGCCCATGACGCCGCCGAGGTCCGCTGTGATGTTGCAGCCGATGACCGCGCAGCGCTCGATGATGCCGTAGTTGTTATGAACCAGCACCGCCGCATTGTCCGAGAAGTAGACGTTCGGATTTACGATGGTCACGTTGTAGATCCGGCTCAGATTGCCCGCGTACCAGAACAGCCCCGAGTCACTGTCGCTGAGCGTCAGCCCGGTGATTTTCTTCCCGTTGCCGTCGAACTTGCCCTGGAACGGGTAGGTTACTGTGCCGATGGACTTTGTCCGGTTCCGGTCTTCAGCGCTGAGAGTGCTGAAATCAATGTCGTCTGTGAGGCGGTAGTTCTTGCTCCACACGATCTCCTGCATGCTCGGCGAGTTTGCATCTTCCGGGTTGGAGGGCACGTCCTCGGTGTTTGCAATCTCCATCCACTGCTCGGCGGAGGTGATCTCTACCCACTCGTTATCGTCCGTATCATCCGGCGTATAGACCGGGCTGTAGCCGGACGGCAGGCTGTCGGTCAGACCGCAGCGCACCAGAAGCTCCGAGTCCGTCAGCGCCGTGACGGTAAAGGCGTAGCTTCTCTGCGCGGCAAAGACGTTCCGGAAGCTTGCCTTGTTGAAATTGCCCTCAATTTCGAAGGTCTTGAAGAACGTGTACTTCTCGCCCTCTACCTCGTAAAGGTCAATCCGATAGATCTGCGCGGCGGTAAAGTATGCCTTGCCATCCCAGCAGGCAGTCGTTCCGTCCCAGTGCAGGTTCGTGATTGCCTGCATGCGCGTATAGGGCTCCTGCCAGCCGACGACGTCTGCATCCACGTCTTCCAGTTCAGGAAGACGGTAGCCGCCGTTTTCGTCCATGGCGGACACGGTTGCATAATACACGCCGTCTCCCAACTCCAGAAGCTCCTGTGCGCAGTCGTAGCTTGCTTTCTTTCCGGACTCGGTCTCGACGTAGCTTACCTTCGTTCCGGTCAGAATCACGCGGGCGCGCGAAGTGCCGCTCTCCTGCCAGCCGAGCGGATAATTGCATTCAACTGCCTGCTCGATGATATATTTGCCGTACGCCTCATAGGCGGCGTTGTAAGCTTTCAGCGCCGCCTGATACGCCGCGTTCTTCGCATCGTAGTCTTCCTTCGAGGCGGAGGCGCGCTCCTGCAGCGCCGCGTTCATCGCCTGCTGCTTTTCCGTCAGCGTCTGCTGAAGCTCCAGAAGCGCCTCATTCTGTTCATCGGTAAAGTGCTCCAAAATCGCGCTCTCGTCGACCGACATCAGAAGGTCCGTATAAGAAGTGCCGTCTTCCGGATTCTTATACGCCTCTTTTTCATCGTCTGTCAGCTCGCGCCAGCCGTAGGACTGCCGCCAGAGCGCAATCACGTAGCCCGTCGCATCCGAAACCTCGTCCCAGGTAAGCACGGAGGTTGGAACCGACATCTGTTCGTCATCCGCGGTATCCACCAGCTCGCGTGAAAACTCCACGTTCTGCGCCAGAACCAGCTTTCCATCCGGCGCGGCGATAGTCTGCCACGAGAGAACCGGGTAGCCGCCGTTGGCTGCGTCGTCCTGCTTCCAGACGCTGCCCGTGCCGTTGAGCGCGGCAAGCAGCTCTGTCTTGGAAAGCGTCCCACCCGTCTGATCG
>CALERM010000143.1 GCA_937907715.1 uncultured Clostridia bacterium | reverse complement strand
CGCAGAAAAAATAACGCGCGGCATGCCGGAGTCTGCGCGCAATTGCGGCAAAAACGGCAAAAAAGAATTGACAAACCGGCAGCCCATCCGGTATAATATCCATCGTATGTTCCCGAGGCTTCGCCATCGGGAGATGAAACGGTCTCGCTGCGGTCGCGCACTGCGCGGCTGTTGAGCATATTTTTACAGGAGGTGTAGACAATGTCGACTGTTCGTACCTATCAGCCCAAGAAGCGCCAGAGATCCAAAGTGCATGGTTTCAGAAAGAGAATGGCTACCGCCAACGGCCGCAAGGTCCTGGCTCGCCGTCGTGCCAAGGGCAGAGCAAAGCTGTCCGCTTGATCTTCGATCTATGCGTCAGTTGACAAGAGCATACACGCTTGCGGGTCGGTCTGAGCCGCCATCTGCGGCGTTATCGTCCTTGACTTGCGTCAGCAAGCCTGCGTCCTCTGCCTTGCAGAAGCCGCCCCAGACTGACCGGCAAGTCCGAAGAAACCGTGCCTGCCCTTGTCAACTGACGCAACCATGACCGCATATACAGCTCGTTTTGAGCCATAGGGGTGAATGGAAGCAGTTCTGTTCGCCCCATCCGTTTATTACCCGGCATGTGTCACGCTGTGCGCCATATGAAGGAGGCGTCCATGCAGTTTTCAAGCGCTCTGAAATTCAATCACGTCTTCCGCAGACTCTACGCAAAGGGCAATTCCTGCGCGAACCGGTATCTGGTCGTCTACTGCCGCAGAAACGGTACGCAGAAAAACAGAGTCGGTCTGACGGTCGGCGCCAAGCTCGGTCATGCGGTCGAGCGGAACCGCCTGCGCCGCCGGCTGCGCGAGATTTACCGGCTGCACGAAGGGCAGTTCTCCCGCGGCTATGATATTGTTGTCGTGGCGCGTGCGGCGGCGATGCAGGCTTCTTACCGGCAACTGGAAGGAGCTTATCTGCGTTTGGCGGAGAAGCTCTCGATTTTTGCGCGCGAGGCGCAAACGGAGACGAAGGACACATGAAACGGGTACTGCTCGGGCTGATTCGCATTTATCAGCGCTATATTTCTCCCGGCTTTCCAAGACGCTGCCGGTTCTCACCGACCTGCTCGCAGTATGCCTTCGAGGCAATTGAGAAATACGGCGCAATCAAGGGCGGATGGCTGGCAATTAAACGGCTGCTGCGGTGCAATCCCTTTTACAAAGGCGACTACTTTGATCCGGTGCCATAGGAGAAGCTTCTCCTGCCCGGCATCCCCACCAATTGGAGGATTCAACATGAAAAGATTCTTCGCCTTGCTGCTGGCGGTTCTGCTGGTGCTGTCTCTGACGGCATGCGTCGCCAACAACAATGCCGCCCAGACCACTGACACGCAGGCAGAGACTCTGAGCCCTGAAGCCGCTGCCGAGGAGGCTGCGGCGGAAACCAAGGACACCACAAGTCTGTCCGATATCATCCGCGTCCCGTTCGGTTATCTGCTCGACTGGCTGTACGTCTTCTCGAGCAACTACGGCGTGGCGCTGATTCTGTTCTCGCTGATCGTGAAGCTCGTGCTGCTTCCGATGAGCATCAAGAGCAAAAAGAGCATGCTCAAAATGTCGCGCCTTGCTCCGCTTGCAAGAGCGATCGAGGCAAAATACGGCGACGACCGTCAGAAAGCGCAGATGGCGGTGCAGCAGATGTACAAGGAAGAGGGCGTCTCGATGGGAGGCGGCTGTCTGTGGTCGTTCATCCCGCTGCTGATCCTGTTCCCGCTGTACTATGTCATCCGTGAGCCGATTACCTACATGCTGCATAACTCGCGCTCGGTGTCGGCAGCTATCGTCGCATTCATTCAGGCAAACGGCGTGGACCTCGGCAAGAACACGTACTATGCCCAGCTGGCAGCCGCCGGACATCTCGGCGAGTTTGCAGAGGCAATCAAGTCCGTCACCGTTATGGCAGGCGCCAAGCTGCAGGACATCGACTTCTCGTTCCTCGGCGTGGACCTTGCGTCCATCCCGTCGTTCCGTTTCTGGCAGTGTGAGGGCTGGGGCGAGATCGGCCTGTTTCTGATTCCGGTTGTCTCGGGCGCATTGCAGATGCTTTCGATGTTTATCAGCCAGAAGATGAACAACCAGGTCGCAACCAATGCCGACGGCGAGGTCGACAGGAATGCCGCGCAGGTGGCAAACCAGACCAACGCCTCGATGATGATCATGATGCCGCTGATGTCCTTGTGGATCGGCTTCTCGATGCCCGCTGCGATCTCGATTTACTGGATTGCGCAGGCAGTGTTCGGCACTGTGCAGGACGTGATTCTCACGAAGCACTACCGCAAGGTCTATGACGCGGAGGACGCCGTCCGGCAGGAAAAGGCTGCGCTTCGCCGCGCAGAGGAAGCGGAAAAGGAGCGTCAGCGTCAGCTTCGCCGCGAGCAGAACCCCGACGGCATCCTTGCCGACAACGTGAGCAAAAAGAAGCTGCGCCAGCAGGAAAAGGAAGCGGCAGAAAAGGCGGCAAGAGACTATGCCGCGAAAAAGAATCCGGAGCTGGAAAAAGAGGACAAGAAGCCTCTGTCCGGCATTGCCGAGCGTCCGTATTGCCGTGGCCGCGCATATCAGGCTGACCACTATGGCAAGCGCGGGGCGCAGAAGGAAGCCTCTTCCGGCGAGAACGAGGAGTAAGATATGGAAAAATTTATTACAGCGACCGGCAAGACCATTGATCTGGCGATTGAAGCCGGTTTAGCGCAGCTCGGCATGGACCGCGACAGCGTGTCCGTGGAGATTCTGGAAACCCCGAAGTCCGGCTTTTTCGGCATCGGCGCGTCGCCCGCGAAGGTCAAGCTGACCTATGAAGCGCCCGACGAGCCTGCCGCACCGGCGCCCGCGCTCTCGAGCGCTTCGAGAAGCAAGCCCAAAAAGCCCGCGGTGCAGAAGCCGTCTGAAACAGCGGATGCGCCGAAGGTCATCGCGCCCGCCGCAGCGCCAATCCAGCGCCCGGCAGAGCAGCGCGCCAATGCAAAGCCCGCCTTCGAGCGTCCGGAAAGACCGGAAAGACAGAGGTCGGACAAGCCCCGTCAGCCCAGAACGGATAAGCCCCGGCAGGACAGGTCCCGCCAGCCCAAGCCGCAGCAGCCGAAGAAGGAACAGGCGCCTGCCGAGCCCAAGGTCTATGCGCCCGCAGAGCCAGGCTCCACGGAAGAGCGCATCGAGCAGTTCATCCAGGGACTTCTCGAGCACATGGGCTCCGACGCGGTGCCGCACGCGATGAAAAATGCGGACGAGAGCTACTCGGTGGACCTCGTCGGCGAGAACCTCGGCATTCTCATCGGTCGGCGCGGCGAGACGCTCGACGCCATTCAGCATCTGGCGAACTACGCTGTCAACCGCGGCGCAGCGAAGCGCGCACGCATCAACGTCGACGCGGAAAACTACCGTCTCAAGCGTGAGGAATCGCTCCAGCGACTTGCGCAGAAGGTCGCCGGCAAGGTAACCAGGTACCGCCGCAACATCACCCTCGAGCCGATGAACGCCTACGAGCGCCATGTGATTCATGCCGCGCTGCAGGACTACCCCGATGTGACGACGTATTCCACCGGCACCGAGCCGAACCGCCGGATTGTCGTGGCATACAGCCGTTATAAGAATAACGAATTCGAGGAAAAATAGACCCTCCGGCAGCCCGCAGGTTTTATCTGCGGGCTGCTTTTGCGCATGGACCGTTCAGATGGTGTGAGGAACGGACGGATCATGGAAAGGACTGTTTAAAAAAAGAAAAAATACCTTCGCAACATATTGCACATCGCTGGGCGATATGCTATAATTAATGTGCTGAATGTCTGAAAGACGAAGCGCCTGACACATGAAAATTGTGCATTCCGCACGATTTTGTGAAACGGCGTTACAAATGAAGGAGGTATTCAAATGAAGTTCTCCAGCAAGGTCGAAAGATGCGGCCTTTCCCCGATGCGCAAGTTCCACCCCTATGCGGTGGCAGCCGAAGCCAAGGGCAAGAAGATTTATCATCTGAACATCGGCCAGCCTGACGTGGAAACTCCCAAGCAGTTCTTCGACACTATCCGGGAGTTCAACCAGCCCGTTCTGGAATATGCCCCCTCGCCCGGCATGCCTGTTCTGATTGACGCGATCCAGAAGTATTACGACGATCTGGATATGCACTTTGAGAAGGACGAGATCCTGATCACCACCGGCGGCTCCGAGGCGCTTCAGATCGTTCTGGAGTGCATCCTCGACGACGGCGACGAGATCCTGATCCCTGAGCCCTTCTATCCCAACTACAACACCATGGTCAACACCTGCGGCGCGCACATCCATCCCATCCCCACCTGCCCCGAGGAAGGCTATCACTATGCCGACCGCGAGA
>CALERM010000142.1 GCA_937907715.1 uncultured Clostridia bacterium | reverse complement strand
GCAGCGTGAAAAGACCCGCTGTCCGGGTGCGTTGGGAGTTTTCAGATACACCCTATGTAAAATCCCAGTACGCGAAGCTTCTGCCGTATCGCTGCAGGACTGACCACTTTCTTGCTGAACGGATGCATGCGCGGCTCATTTGCACGCGGACAGATGCTCTCGGCGGAGACTGCTGCGACTACTTCATTACGGGAGACAAAGCGTAAACTTCCGACTGCGGGCGTGTCTGTTCCCAAGGCGCGAAAAACCGCAGTATGCTTGCATACTGCGGTTTTGTCTGTTATTCAGCTTCGCGCCATTTGCGGCAGCGGCGTGCCTTTCTGCGCCGGGTGACGGCGGCGGAAATCAGGAAGAAAGCGACCACGGCGGCGACGGCGGCAAGCGTCAGGGCGAGATACAGCGTGGTATTTGCACCCTCGGTCTTGACCGACAGCCACAGATCGTTCATCGTCTGCGTCGCCTCCATGCCGAGTTCCGCGAACGACTCGCTGCGAGCCAGCGTCTCATCATCCGGGTAGGAGACAGGGCTTTCGATGACCTCCTCGTCCATATACTCTTTTGCCGCGGTTTCCGGCGTGGAGTAGCCGATGTAATCGAGGTTTGCTGCGGACACGTCCGGACGGCAGAGGAAGTTGATAAACGCCTCAGCGCCTTCCTTGTTCTGGCAGCCCTTCGGAATGCACATGGCGTCAATAAAGATGTTGAAGCCTTCTTTCGGAAAGCTGAACGCGAGGTCCGGGTTTTCCTCGACCATTGTCAGATAGTCGCCTGCGTAGTAGGGCGCAGCCCACGCCTCGCCGCGCTCGAGCTTGTCAAAGATCTGGTCCATGACGTAAGCCTGCAGAACGGGCTTCTGCGTCGCGAGAAGATCGGCGGCGTTTTTGAGCTCCTGTGCATCTTCGGTGTTGTAGCTGTAGCCGAGCATCGACTCGGCGATGGCAAAAGCGTCGCGGGGATTATCAAACATGAGAAGCTTGCCGGCGTATTTGCTGTTCCACAGGCAGCTCCAGCTCTTTGCGTCCTCTTCGGAAATGTACTTCGTGTTGTAGATCAAGCCTACCGTGCCCCAGGTGTAGGGGACGGAATACTTGTTTTCCGGGTCATACGCCTGATTGCGGAACGCCTCGTCGATATACTCATAGTTCGGAATATTCTCAAAATTGATCGGCTCAAGCATATCCTCGGAAATGAGCTTTGCGATCATGTAATCCGAAGGAATGATCACGTCATACGACGTGCCGCCGGTTTTGAGCTTCGTGTACATCGACTCGTTGGAGTCAAACGTCAGATAGTTGACCTTGATGCCGGTTTCTTCCTCAAACTTGTGGATGACGTCCATGCTGTCGTCGGTGCCGTCGGAGATATACTGTCCCCAGTTGTAGACGGTAATCTCGTTCTTGGCAGCGAGCGCCGTCGTCGGAAGCAGCGCAAGCATCAGCGCGAGCATCAAAAGGGAAGAGAGAAGTCTTTTTTTCATCTGCGGACCCTCCTCTGTGCGCCGTGCTGGACGCGTTTTTCACTGCGCGCCTGCAGCAGATTCATAACCACCATCAGAACCAGAATTACTGCGAACATCAGCGTAAACAGGGCGTAGATCTTCGGCTGAATCGGCTTTTTGGTGTAGTTGTAAATCTCGACCGGAAGGGTGATGAAGCTCGAACCGGTGACAAAGTACGAAATGACGAAGTCGTCGAGGCTCATGGTAAACGCCATCAGAGCGCCGGAGATGATGCCGGGCATGATCTCGTGAATGACGACCTTTGTGAACGCCTGAAACGGCGTGCAGCCGAGGTCCAGTGCTGCTTCCTCAAGGTCCGGGTCCATCTGCTGAAGCTTCGGCATGACGTTCAGAATGACGTAGGGGAGGTTAAACGTGATGTGCGCAATCAGAAGCGTCCAGAAGCCCAGAATGGAGTTGATCTTGAGCATCGTGCCCGTGAACGCGAACAGAAGCGCCAGTGCAACGCCGGTCACGATATCGGGGTTGGTCATAGGGATATTGGTGAGCGTCATGACCGCCTTGCGCATCCGTCCCTTCATCGAGTGGATGCCGACGGCTGCCATGGTGCCGAAGAACGTTGCGAGAAGACTCGACAGAATCGCAATGATCAGCGAGTTTCGCAGCAGCGTCAGAAGCGTCTCGTCGCGGAAAAGGTTGCCGTACTGGCGGAAGGTGAAGCCCTTGAAGGTTGCAATGTCGAGCCCTTCGTTGAACGAGGCGACCGCCAACACGATCATGGGGATATAGAGGAAGATGAAGACCAGAACGGTAATGGTGCGGTTTACGTGTTTCATACCTTTGCCATGACCTCCTCTTCATCCGTCTCGCCGAAGCGGTTCATGATCGACACGCAGACGAAAATGAGAATCATCAGCACCAGACTCATTGCCGCGCCGAGATTCGGGTTATATGCGGTCTTGAACTGGGACTCGATGACGTCGCCGATGAGCGTGGCGCCGGTCGAGCCGAGCTTCTGGGAAATGTAGAAGGTCGACACGGCAGGAACGAACACCATGGTAAGCCCAGAGAGAATGCCGGGACCCGACAGCGGAAGAACGACCTTTGTGAAGACCTGCCTGGGCGTACAGCCGAGGTCCAGCGCCGCTTCAACGAGGCGCTTGTCAATCTTCATAATGACCGTGTACAGCGGCAGAATCATGTACGGCAGGTAGTTATAGACCATGCCGAGAATGACCGCGCCATTGTTGCGGATGAGGGGCAGCGGAGACAGCCCCAGCGCGCGGATGAAGTTGTTGATAATGCCGGTGTCCTCCAGCATCGCCACCCACGCGAGCGTGCGCAGCAGAAAGCTCATGCACATCGGGAGCATAATCAGCATCTCCAGAAAGCGCTGCGTCAGCGGCTTGCACTGCGCGATAAAGTACGCAACGGGGTAGCCGATGACCAGGCAGATCAGAGACGCGAACAGGCTCAGCCAGATTGAGCGCAGAAAGATGGGAAGATACGTTCCCATGGAGGCGAGGTTCGCAAGGGTGAACTCGCCCGTGATGGAATCGGTGAGCGCGTAATAAAAGACGATGCAAAGCGGGATGAGCGTAAACAGAATCATCCACACGATGTACGGCGCAGAAAGGAGCTTACTCTTCATCTTCGGCTTCCTCCTGTGCGTCGGCGATCTCGTCGTATTCCGCACTGTAGGACGAATAGTCGCCGTAGAGGCCGGAATATTCACTCTTGTGCATAATGTGAATATCCTCCGGATTCAGGCGAATGCCGATGTAGGAGTCGACAGGGCAGTAGTCCGTCGTCTGAATGAGCCATTTGAAGCCCTTGAAGTCGACAATGGTGTCGTAGTGGACGCCCTTGAAGGTGACAGATGTTACCGTGCCGCAGAGATGCCCCTGCTCGGACGGGACGATGTCGATATCCTCCGGGCGGATGACAACGTCGACCGGCTCATCCTTTTCAAAGCCCTTGTCGACGCACTGGAACTTGCGCCCAAAGAATTTGACCAGATAGTCGTCCAGCATCACGCCGTCGAGAATGTTGGACTCTCCGATGAAGTCTGCAACGAAAGCGTTTTTCGGCTCGTTGTAGATATCCTGCGGCGTGCCGATCTGCTGGATTTTGCCCTTGTTCATGACGACAATCGTGTCGGACATGGTCAGAGCCTCTTCCTGATCGTGCGTGACATAGATAAACGTGATACCCATGCGCTGCTGGATGTTCTTGAGCTCGTTCTGCATATCCTTGCGCAGGCGAAGGTCCAAAGCGCCCAGAGGCTCGTCGAGCAGCAGCACCTGCGGGCGGTTGACAAGCGCGCGCGCGATGGCGACACGCTGCTGCTGACCGCCGGAAAGGGAAGTGACACGCCGGTTTTCAAAGCCCTTGAGGCTGACGATCTCCAGCATCTCGGTCACGCGGTCGTCAATCTCTTCTTCCGAGAGCTTTGCCAGACGAAGACCGAAGGCGATATTGTCGTACACGTCCAGATGGGGAAACAGCGCATATCGCTGGAAGACGGTGTTGATTTTTCGTTTATAGGACGGCACGTCGTTGATGCGCTGTCCATTAAAAAACACATCGCCGGACGTAGGCGTCAGAAAACCACCGATAATTCGTAACGTTGTAGTTTTTCCGCATCCACTGGGACCCAGCAATGTGAGGAACTCTTTGTTGTTGATGTACAGATTGATACCGTCGAGAATGGTCTCGCCATCCTCAAATGTCATGGAAAGATTCGACAAGCGAATGAGCTTTTCGGACATTTATCATCCCCCGTTTCGTTATAAATTTTTACATAGGAAATACGCGCAGGCTGTACCCCGACGCGCACTAAGAGAAATATAAATGGTAAGCCCCCATTTGTCAATAAAAATCGTGAAAAATTCTGACGAAATTTATCGCAAGGCGGGGGCGTTTATCAGGAAAAGTACTCAGAGACAAAACTTACGCTCGCAACCTGGAAGGTTTTCCCGTTCAGATATGCAAGGCTTCCGGAATCCGTGGTAAAACGGAAGGTGAGCTTGTAGGAGTAGAGCGCCTGAATTTTGCGGTCGTACTGCTTGTCGAGCTTTCCGTATTTGCCGTCGCCGAGCAGGGGATAGCCTGCCGCCGCCATCTGCGCGCGGATCTGATGGGTTCTGCCGGTGATCAGCTCGCACTCGACGAGCGACAGTCCGTTTTTCGATTGCAGGACCTTATATCGCGTGGCGCAGGTCTTCGCGCCCTTCTGCGGCGTTTTGGTGACGTAGACGCGGTTTTTGACGGCGTCTTTGAAAAGATACCCTTCCAGCGTACCCTGCGCGGGCTTCGGCGTGCCGTGGACGATGCAGAGATAGCGCTTGTCGATTTCACGGTCCTTGATCTTCTGGTTGAGAACGCGCAGCGCCTCGGCAGTTTTTGCCGCGATGACGATGCCTCCGGTGTTGCGGTCGATGCGGTTGCACAGCGCGGGCGTAAACGAGTTTTCCTCGCGCGGGCGCCATTCGCGCTTGGCATATAAATACGCCTGAATGTGATCGATCAGTGTCTTGCCGTATTCCGAGCCGTCGTAGGGATGGACCGCCTGACCGGGCTTTTTGTCGACCAGCAGAATATTTTCGTCCTCATAGACAATGCTGAGCTTCGGCGCGCTGACTGTGAGGTAGGCGTTTTCCTGCTTCGGCGTGTCGAAAAATTCGTCGTTGATGTAGAGCTGGACGAGGTCGCCCTCGCACAGGCGCGTGTCGCGCTCGGCGCGCTTGCCGTTGACCTTGATGCGCTTGAGGCGGATATATTTCTGCAGCAGCGACGCCGGAAGCAGCGGAACCGATTTGCAGAGAAAGCGGTCGAGGCGCTGACCGACGTCGTTTTTGCCGATGGAAAGTTCCTTCATATTGAAATCTCCTTTATAATATGGAGCGTTTTTCGGACGTTTTGAACTGCAACGTGATTTTATCATGGGAAGGCGGCGGTGTAAAGCGCGGCAGCTCGCAGATTTTTGAAAAAAGACAAATTTTTTTGGAAAAAGCATTTGACTTTCCGGCGTTCTTTCGATATAATATCCATCGCACGATTATGGATTGGAGGGCGCTATGCTGCTGGAACTTCGCAAGCTTATGACAAGCCCCGGCGAAACGCTGCCCTTTGAGACGAGCGTCGATTTAAGCGATATGCCGTTCGGCGGCTGCAAACCGGTTACAGAACCGGTCCTTGCAAAAGGACAGGTGCGGAACACCGCGGGCGTGCTGGAGATGACCGGCACGGTCGAGACGGTTCTTCACGGAATCTGCGACCGCTGCGCGGCGGCGTTCACCCGCCCGGTGCAGTATCCGTTACACGCGGTATTGACCACAGAGCCGGAGAGCGACGATTTTGAAGACCCGTGGGTCTTTGAATTGCAGAACGACTGTGCGGATCTCGACGACATCGTGACCACCACCTTTGTGCTGAACATGGACAGTAAACTCC
>CALERM010000141.1 GCA_937907715.1 uncultured Clostridia bacterium | reverse complement strand
GCAGCTTGCGGATCTGCGGCAGGGCCAGCTCTCCGTCGGGCGCGTCGCCGCAGAATTCGAAGCCGTATCGTGTCCATTCGATGCAGTCGCGCAGTCCTTCGCGCACAACACATTCGTCTTCCACCAGAAAAACCTTCAGCAAATCAATCACCCCAAGAATATTGTACCATTCTTTCCCGAAGTTTGGAAGAATTATTTCGCTTTCCGCCGCTTTTGCCTGGCAATTTGGGAATATGGCTTAGGGTGTATCTGAAAACTCCCGATGTGACCGGCAGCGAGGAATTTTCGCGCTGAGCAAGACATTTTTTCGCAGGAATACTGACGTATTTCAAGGAAAAAGCCGGAGCGTCAAATTCATAACCACGTTGCTGCCCGCGCCGAAAAGCAACGTCCGGAACGCTCGGGGAAAACGGCTTTCCGATAGAATCATCCGCCCCGAAGCCCAAAGCGCGAATTTTGTCTGCGTCGCCGGTGCGGGCGGATACTGTCAAGTCGCCCGAAACGGAAATCGCCGCTGTTTTTTACCGGGCGCATTTATGAATTTCCGGTTGCAAAACCGTGTGAAGCCGCTATAATATCAGGTGCAATTTGTTGGTTTGGCACATCTCGTGCAGAAAGGAATCCCATGCCGGTCAATTATCATACGCACACCTTCCGCTGCGGTCACGCAGAAAACGTGCCGGACGAGGCTTATCTTCAGCAGGCAATCGAACAGGGCTTCACGGTCCTCGGCTTTTCGGACCACACCCCCTGGCCGGGACTCAGTCCGGCGGTCTGCCGGGGCGTCCGGATGCTGCCGGATGAGCTTCCGGGTTATTTTGCGTCCATCCATGCCTTGCAGGAGAAATATCGCGGCGTGATTGAAATTCCGCTCGGGCTGGAATGCGAGTACTTCCCCGGGCATATGGACTTTCTGCGCGAGATTCGCCCGCAGGTCGACTATCTCATCCTCGGCAATCACTTTCAGTGGGCAGACCCCGCGCACCCGCGCGCGTACACTGCCGCGCCGATGCTGCTGGAGGAATACCTGACGACCACCATCGCCGGGATGCGCACGGGGCTTTATGCGTATCTGGCGCACCCGGATCTGATTTACACCTCGCAGCCGGTGTTTGACGAAACATGCCGTGAGGCGGCATATGCGCTCTGCGAGGAGGCAAAGAAGCTCGACCTGCCGCTGGAGTACAATCTCTACGGCGTGGATAAACGCGCGCGCGGCGAGTTTTCCGGGCTCGGCTATCCCTGCGCGCCGTTCTGGGAGATCGCCGCGAAAACCGGCGTGCGCGCCATCATCGGCTTTGACGCACACAAGCGGCAGCACCTGTGCGAGCGTGCGCGCTATGAAGCGGCGAAGCAGTTTCTCGAGGGACTGGGGCTTCGCCCCTTGCAGCGGCTGTTCTGATCTGGTTTCAAACTGCTTTTCCGCGCGCACTTGCAATTCCGGCGCGCAGTTGGTATGATAATACCATGGAGAAAAGAGTGTCTTATTTTGTCAGCCGTAAGAGTCTTCTTGTCTGGCTGAGCGCATTGGTCATGACGGCTTCGGCAGCACTCCGCATCGCATATTCCTGCGGGAAAGGCGCAGATGCAGCGACGGTGTGGTTCCAGATTGTGCTGCCGGTTGCGGCCTGCCTGATCTTCGTGCTGATGATCTTACTGGGCGGGCAGGAGCGGTTCTACCGCACTGCCATTCCGGCGTTCCTGCTTGCGATCTACTACAGCATGCGCGTGTCCGCCGCGCTGCCTGGTCCCAGTCTGCGCTTTGTGTTCTGGGTGGCGTATCTGGCGATTGCGGGCTTTTACGCGATGACGGTTTCCGGGCGCGTGCGCAACAACTGGGCGCTGGTGCTGCTGCTTGCCGCCGGAATCGGCGTGCTTGCCTACACGCACAGAAGCGCGTTTTCCGGCGCCAGCTGGTCGGAGCGCGTGGGCTTTTTGCCGGAGCTGCTGTTTCTGACGGGCGGGCTGTTTGCGGTGCTGGCGATGCAGCCGCACGCGGACGGCAAATACCACCCCACCTGGGGCGACCGCGTCGACGGGCGCAGGCTGCGGACGCTGGACCCCGTGCAGGTGGTTGCGAACTACATCATGCCGACGAGAGGCGGCTCGTCCAACTTCGTGCGCGACTCGGTCGAGATTACCGCCATGGAGCGCTACATCCGCGAGAAGCGGCGCGCGGGGCTGACGAGCTTCGGCATCACGCATGTCTTTCTGGCGGCGTATGTGCGCACGGTGGCAAAATATCCGGCGCTCAACCGCTTTTTGTCCGGGCAGCAGGTCTACAGCCGCGGAGAGGACATTCAGTTCTGCATGATGGTCAAGGAAGACATGACGACCGAAGCTCCCGAGAGCGCGATGAAGCTGCACCTGACGCAGACCGACTCGGTGGAAGATATCTACCGGAAGATGAACGAGCAGGTCACGCGCATCAAGGAAGCGTCCGACGCGAGTGACTTTGACAAGACGGCAAGATTGCTGTCGCTGATTCCGGGCGTGGTGTTCAAGTTCGTGGTCTGGGTGCTCAAGGTGATGGACTACTTCGGGCTGCTGCCGAAATTCCTGCTGGAGGTCAGCCCGTTCCACGGCTCGATCTTCTTTACCTCGATGGGCTCGCTCGGCATCCCGCCGATTGTGCACCATCTGTATGACTTCGGAAATCTGCCGGTCTTCTGCGCGTTCGGCTGCAAATACCGGAAAAATGAAATTGATCTGGACGGCAACGTGGTCCAGCGCAAGTACATCGACTTCACGGTCAACACCGACGAGCGCATCTGCGACGGGTTCTATTTCGCGACCGCGCTCAAGCACATGAAAAAGTTCCTGCAGCACCCCGAACGGCTCGACGAGCCGCTGGACGAGGTCGTCAAAGACGTTGATTAAGCGCAAACAAAACGAAAGGCTCCCCGATGGGGAGCCTTTTTGCGCGCGCTTTTTTGGCAGTTAAAAACGCGCCGGATTGCTCCGGCGCGTTTTTGCTTGGGTCTTACTTTTCGAGTTTGGTCCAGTCGACGTTCTCGATGAGCTTGGTCCACATTTCATCGCCCGCGGCTTCATAGACGCTTCTCTGATACTCATGGGAGTTGGAAGCTTCCTGAATGGCGATGTAGTACCAGTCGCCGGGGTTGTTGTCCGGGAAGGTCAGCATGATGCTGCGGCTGAGCAGGCGCGACTCCTTGGCGGGGACGCGGTCGAGCACGCGGTTGATCATGGTGACGGTTTCGGCTCTGGTGATCTTCTGGTCCGGGCGGAAGGAGCCGTCGGGGTAGCCCGCGATCCAGCCGTTGCCGGCAGCCAGCTCAACGTAGGTCTTCGACCAGTGACCGGCAAGGTCCGTGAAGGTCTTGTCGCCGCTCTTGAGGTTTGCAAAGTTGGCAATGATCTTTGCCATCTCGCCTCTGGTGATGGGCTGGTTCGGACGGAAGGTGCCGTCGTTATAGCCCGTGACGATACCGGCGTTGGAGAGCGTGGAGATGGCGTTGTTGAACCAGTCGCCCGCGTTCACGTCGGAATAGTCGTTGGTCTTCGAGAAGTAGTAGTCGCGGCTGGAATCGGTCAGCAGGCGGAAGAAGATCGTGCAGGCCTCGGCTCTGGTGATCTCGCCCTCGGGCTGAACGGTTCCGTCGGGGTAGCCCATGATGTAGGCGACATGGTCGTCGCGGTTGAGCTGCGGACCGGACTTGATGGTCTCGCCCTTCTCGCCGGGCTTCTTGTAGGTGTTGGTGAAGGTTGCAGGTGTGTCGTTGTCCATCAAGGGATTAGCAGTCGCATCATAGTAGCCCTCGATGTTCAGGCTGTTAACCACAACTTTTCGTTCCAGCAGATACATCGGAACGACATCGTCATCGTAGGTCATGCCCTTGATGCTGCCTTCGCGCTCAGTGACGTAGATGACCTTGTAATCACCTACTTCGTCCAGCTCGTCGAAGTCGTTTTCAGAGATTTCGAACGAGAAGGTCTCGGTCTCATCGTCACTGTCGTCCTTCGCGACATCCCAGTCTTTCTCAATTTCGATGGTATCGAGCAGGTCTGTGCAATCTTTGTCCGCCCAGATGTTGAACGTGAAGGCTGCGGTCTTCTTGAAGGTGCCCTTCTTGCTCTCGACGATTTTCGTAATCCAGCCGGAAACTTCATAGCCGTCGACATCGCCGCGGTCTACTTTCGTTTCGGTCTTGTCGTCGTCTTCGGTATCGCCCGACTTGGCAACTGCCGCGTTCGTGATGGTTCCTTCGTCCTCCGCGTCAATCCAGTAATAGTAGTTATAGGTTGCGTATTCGTCGGCAGCCAGTTTGTCAATGTTCACTGTGAACTTGCCGTCTTCGTCCAGCGTAACGGACTCGCTCTTGTCTTCTTTGCTATAGAGCGTACCCTTGCCATTGAAGGTATCGGTCAGCGTGATGTTGTCCAGATCTACTTCGCCATCGTTCTTCACCGTGATGGTGTAGGTGATCATTTCACCGACTTCGCCCTTTTCCTTGTCCACCGACTTGGTAACGTTCAGGCTGGGCTGCGGCTCGGGCTTGTTCTCCGTGAAGGTCCACTTGCCGTAGAGGGTGGTGTTTTCCGTCACGGTATACGGGCTTGTAACCTCGTTGCCCTTGGTGCAGTCCTCATCCGAATACCAGCCTTCGAACGTCCACGTGCCTTCGCCCTCGACTTCGACGTTATCAAAGGTTCTGGTAAGCGTCACATTCTCGCCAGCCTCTTTCTCTTCGGAAGTCGGAGTCTGTTTGGTAACATCCTCCGGAAGTTCTTCATTGTTGGTTCCGTTCTTGAACTCGAAGCTCAGCGTAACCTTGTCGGGCTGCGGTGCCTGATAGCTCCACTCGCCGTAGAGGGTGGTATTTGCAGCGGGCATGGTGTACGGGTCGCTGACCTTGGTGGTTGCAGCGCAGCTGCTATCCGAATACCAGCCGTCGAAGGTCCAGCCAGTCTGACTTGTCGTCACCTGCGCCAGATCGATCTTCTGATCTGCGTAGAGATTGGTCATTACATCGGGCGCAGAAGTGACATCGCTCGGCGTAGTGCCTACATACTGATAGGTAAGCGTATAGGTGTCAGCAGAGTGATATTCGTTCGTGAACTTATACGGTCCCCCACCCGTCCGGCTCATGCTAACGGACCACGTGCCGATGGTGTAGGAGGAAGTGCCATCCGTGTTATCTCTGGTAACATTGGCGCTGCTGTTTGTCACTTGAAGGCTGCCGATCTTGGTCTCTGCTACGGCGTAACCATACGTTTCGCCCTTGTCATTCTTCACAGGCAGGTCCTTAAATACGCCGGTCCACGCGGCTGTCTCCGCGTCGTCGACTTCGCCGTCCAGCGTGAGCGTAGCAATCGCATCGTCCGCAGTATAGGTTCTATTTCCCACTGTCCGGTAGAGCGTGATTTCTACCGGCAGCTTCTGCTTGTCGGTCACATCTTTGTCCCACTCTTTTACGACGGTGATGGTCTTCGTGGTGGGCTCGTTCTTGGTCCAGCTTGCCTTCAAGGTGACGTTCTGCTTCGGCATCTCAAAGGAAGCGTCAGTCTGATCGATGGTAACGTCGCTCGTCGTCCAGCCGCTGAAGGTATAGCCGTCTTTCTGCGGTGCACCCGCAAGATCGACCTTGTCGCCATACCAATAAAGCTTCTCTTCGTGCGCTGCGTCGGTGTACTTGTCGTCGTTTTCGTCGACATATGTAACCATTTTCGCGAGGTTCTCAATCTCAGGAGAAGCGACTGTAATATCGGTCTGCGCGTTGCCCTTGCTGTCCTTGTAGCTCAGGCTTGCGCTCGTGTTGGTCGGAAGGGTTGCAGCTTCCGTCAGATTCTGCTTATCGTACTGAACGTAGAACGTGAGGGTCTTCGTCTCGTTGCCGAGCTTGTTCACAACATTCCATGTCACAGTCTTGTTGTCATCCGACGCCGTGACCGTGAGGCTGGGCTGGTGCTCCGTATCCGTATAATATGTAAAGCCAGTGCCCATCATATCGGTGAGCGTTACGTCGCATGCCTTATACTGGATGTCGGTCGCAATATCGGAAAAGACCTTCGTAATTGCGTCCTCGCTCGTTCCGGCGTTGACAAAGCCTTCGTCCGTGCTGGCAATCGAGTACATGAGCGCGTTAATCAGGCTATCCCCACTGGAAATGCCATATCCTATGGAGTAGCAGGTAATACCGTCTGTGGCTTTCGCGGCATACGCCTCGGAAACCGTTGCAGTATAGCAGTAACCCGCGTACTCGTCCTTTATGTCATTGTTGTTATAAGAAAACCCAGTGTCGTCTGCGGTATACAGGCTCGGAAAGTATTGATGCCCGTCTTGATAATAATCCGTTCTGATGTGGTACTTAGTAGCCTGCTCCCTTGTGATGGTCCAGTTGTCGCTGGTCCCCCAAATTCCAAATCTGTAGTTCGGCTCGCCGTCTGCCAGAACGATCATGAACTTATTCGCGTCTTTGTGTCCGGTGCTCTTGAAGCGTTCGCGGGCGCTGTGAATACCGGCCTGAATGTTCGTGCCGTGCCAGTTTTCCTCATATGGTCCGCTCTCGATAATATTATTTGTATTGATGTCATCGATATGCTTCTTGACCGTTTCCAGATTGCTGCTGAAATCCCAGTCGTTGATGGTCTTCGCTGCGTAGGCTACAACCGCGATGCGCACATTCGTATCGCCGGTCAGGACCTTCGTCGCAAAAGCCTTTGCCGCTTTCTTTGCGTTATTCAGCCAGTCTCTGGGCTTTTCGTCATCATCCTCCGTCATGCTCAAGGAGCGGTCAATCACGAGGACGATGTCGGTCTTTTTCGCCGTCTCGGTGGGCTTTTCACCGGTTACCTTGATGGTAATCTTTGCAATACCGGCTTTTTCATCGACCCATTGCGCCGATTTTTCCAGCTTCGGTCCGGTCGTATTCCCGCTCGTCTTTGTGCTGACGTCAGTCGCCGATGTCGTTTCCGGCGTTTCCGCCGCCAGCACCGAGACCGGCAGAACACTGACGAGCATCAGCACTGCCAGCACGATGCTCAGAATGCGTTTTTTCATGTTTGTTCTTTCCCCCTGTGTCTAAAATTTTGCATGGTTTCTATTTGCTTGTAACTGCTACAGTTCGCTGCGTATCATTATACCAGAACTTTCCCGAAAATCAAGTCCCTAAACATCCGTTGAAGCAATCCTGTTATTTCCTTTTTTGATCATCCTCCGGAATAAATCCGGAGTTTTAGGCGGCGCGTCTGGAAACTCCGATTTTTTTCGTGCGTTCTTTCTTCACGCTTCTGGAAATATTACACGATTGTAAGCTTGCGCGCAACATTCTGTCCGCTTCCGTCCGAATGTTTAAGGTTCAAAAACCGGCGCCCCGGAAGGCCCGGAGCGCCGGAGGCGGTTTTTTACCAGATGCGTTTGGTCTTCACATCGTCGAGCACTCTCGCCGCGAACTCTGCGCGCGGCATCGCGCCCAGATCCTCGCCGCCGCGGGTACGGACCGAGACGGTCCCGTTTTCGATGTCGCGGTCGCCGACGACGAGCATATACGGAATCTTGCCGAGCGTCGCCTCGCGGATTTTCTTGCCGATCTTCTCGCTTCTCGCGTCAACCTCCACGCGGACGCCCTGCGCGTTCAGCTCGTCCGCTACCTTGTCCGCATACGCGAGCGCGCGGTCGGTCACGGGCAGGACCTTGACCTGCACCGGGTTGAGCCACACCGGGAACGCGCCCGCGAAATGCTCGGTGATGACGCCGATGAAGCGCTCGATCGAGCCGAGAACCACGCGGTGAATCATGACCGGGCGATGCTTGAGACCGTCTTCGCCGGTGTATTCCAGCTCAAAGCGCTCGGGCAGCTGCATGTCGAGCTGAATCGTGCCGCACTGCCAGGTTCTGCCCAGCGAGTCCGCCAGATGGAAGTCCAGCTTCGGACCGTAGAACGCGCCGTCGCCGGCGTTGACGGTGAAGCTCTTTCCCATCTCGGTGATGGCGGCGCTGAGCGTGTCTTCTGCAAAGCGCCAGTCCTTTTCGTCTCCGATGTGGTCGTCCGGCATGGTCGACAGCTCGATGGCGTAGGACAGACCAAAGGTCGAATAGACCTCGTCAAAGAGCCGCACGACGTTCTTGATCTCGTCTTTCATCTGGTCCCAGGTCATGAAGATGTGCGCGTCGTCCTGCGTGAAGCAGCGCACACGGAACAGACCGTGCAGCGCGCCGGACAGCTCGTGCCGGTGAACCAGACCCAGCTCGCCCACGCGCAGCGGCAGATCGCGGTAGGAATGCGGCTCGCTGGCGTAGACCATCATGCCGCCCGGGCAGTTCATGGGCTTGATGGCATAATCCTCGCCGTCAATGACGGTGGTGTACATGTTCTGCTTGTAATGATCCCAGTGACCCGAGCGCTCCCACAGACGGCGGTTGAGAATCATCGGGGTCGAAATCTCGACATAGCCGTAGCGCTTATGCACCTCGCGCCAGTAGTCGATCAGCGTGTTTTTCAGCACCATGCCCTTCGGCAGGAAGAACGGGAAGCCGGGTCCCTCTTCGGTCAGCATGAACAGACCAAGCTCCTTGCCGAGCTTGCGGTGGTCGCGCTTCTTCGCCTCTTCGATGCGCGCCAGATACTCGTCGAGCTCTTCCTTCTTCGGGAACGCAACGCCGTAGATTCTTTGCAGCGTCTGACGGCTGGAGTCGCCGCGCCAGTATGCCGCGTTGCAGGCGGTCAGCTTGATGGCGTTGCCCTTGATGCGGCCCGTGGAGTCCAGATGCGGACCTGCGCAGAGGTCGGTGAACTCGCCCTGGGTGTAGAACGAAATGTGCGCGTCGGCAGGCAGATCCCGGATCAGCTCGACCTTGTACGGCTCGCCCTTTTCTTCCATATACCTGATGGCTTCCTCGCGCGGCAGCTCAAAGCGCTCGAGCTTGAGCTTCTCCTTGCAGATTCTGCGCATTTCCGCTTCCAGCTCTTCCATAATTTCGGGCGTAAACGCAAACGGCGCGTCGAAGTCGTAATAGAAGCCGTTGTCGATCGCAGGACCGATTGCGAGCTTCACCTCCGGGTGCAGCCGCTTGACCGCCTGCGCCAGAACGTGGGAGCAGGTGTGCCAGTAGGTTTTGCGGTAGGTCTCGTTTTCAAACGAGAATTCGTTGTTTTCTGCCATGATATCTTATCTCCTTCCGGTTGGTTCGGGGTAAAGAAAAACGCTTCACCCCCGATGTGATTCAGGGGTGAAGCGAAATATGCTCCACGGTTCCACCCTGCTTACGGACTGTCTCCGTCGCTCGTGACCTCAATAACGGGAGGACCCGGCGCTGCTTACTGCTTGTTCAGCCGCGCGGCTCAAAAGTGGTATTCCGCTCCCGCGTGCCCAAGGCGCTTGCACCGGATGCGCCTCTCTCTGCGAGCTGCTGTGGGCGGAACGTATCTTTCTCCTTGCCTTTAACGTACAGAATATAGCACGTTTTTCCGCCCGTGTCAAATGCGTTTGCGAGAAAAACGTAAAATTTACTAATTTGTCACATAATTCACGTTTTTGTCACATTTTCTTTACTTTTTCTACAGGATTATTTTTGTTTTTACATTCCGTTTACAAGTTATTTTATGAATTTTATTCCTGATTATTCATGATTTTGCATATTTCTCTTGACAATTTTCAGATTATCGGTATAATGTACAAACAGATACTGATTCGTAACCTGTTTGTATCTATTTTGTAATTGTCTGGCAATTCATGTTTCTGTTTTCTGAAAGGAGTGTTGCTGCAATGATGCTGACAGCAAGGTTCAAGACCTGTGCGCTTGCCGCCTGCCTGCTCGCCGCCTGCCTGCTTCTTCCCGACACCCAGGCGAAAGCCGAGTCCATTTCCCTGCCGGAGCCCGTCACAGCTTCGCAGGCGCAGCCGGAAACTGCCGCAGAGAAAGCCGAAAGCGTCCCGGTTCTGACGACGCTTTCCTATGAAACGGTTGTAGAAACCGTCGAAGAGCCCGCCGCGGAAACCGCCGCCCCGGAAGCCGTGCCTGAGGCGTCTGAGGAAACGTCCGCGTCTGATGAGACGCCGGAGGAAGCACCCGAGCCTGAGGCGGAAAACGCCATCACCAAAGCCACAAAGGCGGACATGGAGCGCCCGGACGATCTGGTGAAGCTCGGCGACTTTATCGCAACCGCCTACTGCGTCACCGGGCAGACCTCGACCGGCACGCAGACCACCGTCGGCAGGACCCTCGCCGTCAATCCCTACGTGATTCCTTACGGCACGGAGGTCTGGCTCTATCTGGAGGACGGCACGTTTGCCGGAGACTTCATTGCCGAGGACACCGGCTCGAACATGCTGGCAAATTCCAACGTGATCGATATCTACATGGGCGAAGGCTCGTACCACGACTGCATCCTCTGGGGCGCGCAGAATGTCGAGGTCTACATCCGCGCCACTGCGGAAGCCGACGAACCTGCACAATAACAGCAATTGAAAAACCGCCCTTCGCCTGCTACAATGGTAGACGAAGGGCAATATTTTGTACATGCAGATAAAAGAGGTTTTTATGGATCTTTGTAATATCAATGAGATCAAGGCGCTTTTGGCGCGCCACGGCTTTCACTTTTCCAAGGCGAAGGGGCAGAATTTTCTGACGCAGAGCTGGGTGCCGCGCGAGATTGTGCTGGATGCCGGCATCGACGACACCTGCGGCGTGCTGGAGGTCGGTCCCGGCATTGGACCGCTCACACAGCAGCTCTGCCGGAATGCGAAGAAGGTCGTCGCGGTGGAGGTCGACCGGAGCCTGCAGCCCGTGCTTGCCGAGACAATGGCTGGAAACGAGAACCTGGAAATCATTTTTGCGGACATTCTGAAAACCGATATCCGCGTGCTGGTCGAGGCGGAATTTTCCGGGCTTCGTCCGATGGCGTGCGCGAATCTTCCCTACTATATTACAACGCCGGTGCTGGCGGCGCTGCTGGAGAGCCGCGCGTTTGAGGCGGTGACGGTTATGGTGCAGAAGGAGGTCGCCCAGCGCATCTGCGCGCCCGCCGGAAAGGGAGACTACGGCGCGTTTTCGGTCTTCTGCCAGTATTATGCCGAGCCGGAGCTGCTGTTCGATGTGCCGCCGTCGTGCTTCATTCCGCAGCCGAAGGTCACGTCGAGCGTTTTAAAGCTCACCATGCGCGCCGCGCCGCCCTGTCCGATTCCGGACGAGAAGCTCTTTTTCCGCGTCGTGAAGGCAAGCTTTGCCCAGCGGAGAAAAACACTCCTCAATGCGCTGTCTTCCGGCTTCGGAGAGTTTTCCAGGCAGCAGCTTGCAGGCGCCATCGAAGCGGCGGGCTTTTCTCCCACGGTTCGCGGCGAGACGCTGGACATCCCGGGCTTTGCCGCCGTTTGCCGGGAGCTGTTGAAGCTTTGAGCTACTATATTTATATGGTGCGCTGCGAGGATGGGTCGTACTACACCGGCATCACCACCGATCCCTGCCGCCGCATGCGAGAGCATGTGCTGCGTCTTTCCCCCGGCGCAAAATACACGAAAAGCCACCGCGTCGTTGCGCTGGACGCGCTCTGGTCGGCGGAAACGAGAAGCGAAGCGTGCCGTCTGGAAGCCGCCGTCAAGCGCCTGCGTGCAGAGCAGAAGCGGGCGCTGATCGCGCAGCCGGACCGGCTGCATGATTTTCTCGGCGCGCACATCGACACCTCGCGCTATACCCCGCAGCCGCTTTTTTCTCTTGACGAGCTGTTTGCCGCACAGATCTGACGCAAAACGCCCGCCGCACAGTGTGCGGCGGGCGTCGATCGTTTTTGGATATTTCTCAGTTCTTCATACCATGCATGGTCATTGCAACCATACCGGCAAGATACGCAGCACCGCAGACAGCCAGAACACTCAGCATAACTCTTTCCTCCGTTTTGAATCCCTCGCTGCATTTTCGCAGCGGTTACTTTCTCTTTACATTTTTCATTATACGCACTTTCCCGAGGATTTCAACCACCTTGTACAGTTTGCATTTCCCGTATTTGTGCATTCTATACAATTTCGTCGTTCGAGGATGAATTGCAGGAAGTGTTTCCTGCAATTCATCCTGCATTTTTACTGCTGCATCCCGCCGACGGTCTTCCTGCAAAAATGCAGCCGCCGTGTCAGAAAAGGCGCTCTGTTTTGCAGGATTTCTGCCGTCATCCTCCAAACGCCGCCGCATGTATGCATGCCGTCCTGCACGTTTTTCAAACGCGCCGTCATTTTTGACGCCGGAGCCTGCAAAAACCGGCAAAGGCCTGGAAAGGTCCTGCCGGTTTTGTGAAATTTCCGTCAAAAATTTGTGAAATACCGCCACAAACGCAGCTTCTACACGACCACCTCGTACTCGCCCATGCCGCCGGACGAGAAGTAGCGCTGCAAATCAAAGGGTGAGAACACGCCCCGGTCGGTGACGATGCCGGAGATGAGGTGCGGCGGCGTCAGGTCGAACGCCGGATAGTAGCCCTTGACGCCCTCTGCCGCCGTTCTTACGCCCATCGCCTGTAGGGTAAACGCCGGATCGCGCATTTCAATCGTCACGGTGTCCTTTGTCGGATGCCCCGCGTCCGGCGCGCCGGTCACGAAGGTCGGAATGCCGAAATGGTTGGCGCAGATGGCAATCTGGAACGTGCCGACCTTGTTGACCACAAACCCGTCCAGACAGATTGCGTCCGCCGCGCAGGTGAACACATCAATGCCCTCGCGCTGCATGACGAAGGCGGGCATGTTGTCGGTGATGACCGTCACATCAAAGCCCATGTCATGGCACACGGTCGCCGTCAGGCGCGCACCCTGAAAATAGGGTCTCGTCTCCGGGCAGAACAGGCGCAGCTGCTTTCCGGCAAGCTTCGCTTCTTTGAGCATCATGCCGACAATTGTCTCACCGAAGCACTGCGTCATGACCGCCGCGCGCTGCGGGAACATTGCGACCAGATACTTTGCGATTTCGTTGACCTTGGAATACCGGGAATTATTTGCCCGGACGACGTGGGCGCGGATTGCCTCGTCGACGCGCGCGCCCGCCTGCAGCGCCTGCTCTGCTGCCGCGAGGCAGCCGGTGCAAACCTGCTCCATGCGCTTTTTTGTCGTCGGGCGGGCGTTCGCGATGCATGCTGCCGCCTGCCGAAGAAACGCAAGCTGCTCGGCTTCCGGCTTTTCCCGGCACTCCCACGCGGCAAGCGCCATGCCCATGCCCGCGGCGGTGTAGGGTCCCGCGCTCTGGGTCACCATGTCGCGGATTGCCTGCATGACCTCGACGTGCGTCCGGCACGTCACAAACTCCACCCGCCCCGGATAGACGCGCCGGTCGAGGATTTTCACCACGCCCGCGTCGTACCACGCGACATTTTCATATTGCAGCATAAAGGCAAGACCCTTATCGGCTCTGGTTTCTTCCATATCAGTGCATCTCCCG